>NZ_DATGLN010000058.1:0-47207 GCF_035294165.1 Chthonomonas sp. | reverse complement strand
TCTGGCGAAACGGAGGCATCCGATCGCACCGGAACAACAGCGTAATCATTCATTGAGGCCACTCCTCGCTAGGTTCCTTTCACTCTCTCTACGGCACGCTCTTCGAAAAAGAATGTGCATTTTTTCACAGACCGATGTCATCTCATGCGTGGCTTCAGAAGCACCGGAAAACTTCGCTACAGGGTTGCCCCTGTAAAAGGAACATCATCTCTGGGCGCCTTGTGCCACGACGCCACTTAGAGTGTGAGAACGTTCTCAAGGGTAGAGCATTCCACCCTGTGGAACAGCTCTCAAACACCCTGATCGGCTTGGTTCGTGGGCGTTTAGAATCGCCATACTCCGAACCTACTTTGTATTATAAAGCATCTTAGGCCATTTGTCAAGTTATTTGTTGGGCCTTCCGCCAGCTCTTTTGATTACGGTTGCGTCGAAGCACACAGTTCCCAACATTTGAAAACTATAACAAAAAAGGCATCCAATTGCGACATCCCTAAGTTAGCACCCGCTGTTTTGAGCGCAGATGCCCTACGGCTTGCTTTAGGACTTGCAAACAGTAGTCCAATGTCTCTGCGGTGGTCGCTCTACCAAGGCTAAGGCGTAAGGCACCGCGTATGATATCGTTGGGCACGCCGATAGCCTGTAGCACATGGCTCGGCTCATGCGAGCCTGCCGAGCAGGCCGCGCCGGCCGACGCGCAGATGCCTTCGGCATCTAAACTCAACAGCAGCGATTCGCCTTCAATGCCTTTAAAGCAGAGGTGGACGTTATTTGGAAGGCGGTATTGGCGATGGCCGGTGAGTGTGGCTTCTGGGATGGCCTGCTCAACTTCCGCGATGAAGTAGTCACGAAGCCGTTGAAGCCGCTTGCTCTCTTCCTCACGCTGTTCCAGTACGATCTCCACTGCTTTGCCCAATCCCACAATTCCGGGCACATTGAGGGTGCCACCACGCCGTCCATTTTCTTGCCCTCCGCCTTTTTGATACGGTTCGAAGGGGATGCCGGATCGCACATAGAGAACGCCAATGCCTTTGGGGCCATAAAACTTATGGGCGGTGAGGCTTAGGAGGTCAATTTTCATTTTGCGCACATCTATAGGCAGGTAGCCAAAGCTTTGCACGGCATCGGTATGAAACAGCACTCCCTTTTCCCGGCAGATCGCCCCAATAGCCTCGATAGGCTGCACGGTGCCGATCTCGTTGTTAGCGTGCATCACGCTAACCAGAACGGTATCTTTGCGAATACGACGTGCCACCTCTTCAGGAGCGACAAGGCCTTCCGAAGAGACGGGCAACATCTCTACGTCCCATCCGCGCCGGGCAAGGTCATGGAGCGGTTCGAGCACGGCGTGGTGCTCGATGGGGGTTGAGAGAATATGGCGTCCATGTTCCGCAAGGGCATAGGCAACTCCGTAGATGGCCGCGTTATCCGACTCAGTGCCACCCGAGGTAAACACGATCTCGTCGGGGTCGGCATGAAGGGCTTCGGCCACGATCCTTCGCGCCTCCTCCACCGCATGGCGTGCTTCTAGCCCAAGGGCATGAGCTGCAGAGGGATTCGCATAGGTTTGGATTAGGAAGGGCATCATGGCCTCTGCGATTTCGGGTAGGACGGGGGTCGTGGCAGCATGGTCGAGGTAGATCGGCAGTTGCATGGTTCTTAACCTCGTTCTGCATAGAAGCGATTCATGTGGTGTGCCAGCTGAAGATCGAGTTCGGTAACCCCTCCGGCATCGTGGGTGCTGAGCGCCACGTGTACGGTGTTGTAGACGTTGGACCAGTCGGGGTGGTGGTCCATCTTTTCGGCCATAAGGGCCACACGGCTCATGAACCCCCAGGCTTGAGAGAAATCGGCAAATTTGAAGGTGCGTTGCAACTTATCCTCGTGATAGCGCCATTCGGGTAGCTCGGCAAGGGCCTGTTGAATCTGCGCTTCGGTTAGTTTAGAAGGTCGCGCCATGGTAATTGCGCTCTCCTTTCAGGAATTTTCTTCTTTTTGGGGAGCCGAAAAGGTATCGAACTCAAGCAGTTCGAAGCGACGCAAAGTGGGGTCGAGAGCCTCACAAAGGGTTTTGTAGGATAGATCAAGCTTTCTACGGAGGTCACGGGCGACGGCCTCTTCCGGTGAGCCAGGGGGAAAGCGGGCGGGGTTGGCGCGTTCGGCGTAGCGTTTATAGGCCGCCTGCACGGCCGTTAGATCGGCGCCGGGCTGCAGACCGAGAAGGCGATAGTGGTAGTAGAGGGGATCGGTTTCCGGAGCCGGAGAAGCCGCTTTTTGAGGGGGACGAGCGCTCGATGAAGAGGAAGCCGGTGAGACCGGAGCCGAGGAATGAAGGGCCGAATCAAGCTCCTCTGCAGCAAGTTCTTCCGGACTACGAAGTGGGTCGCTTGTGCGTTCTTCTTCCACGCGGTCGAACCACTCCTTTAGTTCGTTCAGCTTGCTGCGCGCAATGCGATAGAGGCGGTTTGATAGGCTCATAAATGATATAGCTTTTAGGCTCCTCAAGTGGGCACGGAACGAAACTACTGTTTATTCTGGTTGTTCAGTTTGGCTTCAAGTTCGGCCAACTGTCTGTCCAGTTCGCTTTCAGGCGCCGCAGAGCCGTTGGCACCGGTTCCCACCGTCTGCACCTGCTGCTGATTAGCAGATACGTAGTTGTTGGTCGTGCCGGTGCCCAACGAAAGTTTCGCTTCGAGTTGTGCCAGCTCCTGTTCCGCTTGCGCATCCATCTGAGAGGCTTCTAGCTCGCGGACACGGGCATCAATACTGGTGTTGGCGACCTCGGCGCGAGCCGCTGCCTCCGACTGCATGGAGCGTATACGCTCCTCCACGGCACCCCACTGCTGCTCGTTGTTGCTGAACTGAAACTGATCGAGCGCTTTATTGATCTTTATCTCGATCTGCGCCTGTTTCATTTTGGCTTTGAGCGCAAGGGCCTGTGCCGTCTTTTGTCGGATACGGTCTTCCTCTAGTTTAATGGCCGTTTTTACCTTTTCAGCGGCCTCAATGGCCTGTGCCAGGCTGGCACGCATCTGTTCGAGTGTCTGTTCATGCTGAAGCTTTTCTCGGAGGAACTGCAAAGCTAGGTCCCTGTTGCCACCTTGGAGAGCGATGGCCGCTTTCTTTTCCAGGTCGGCAACCAGTCGCTCCTCTTTTTCCACTTCGGCCTGCAGGTTGTTCTTCTGCGTAATGGCTTGAACGGCCAGTTCGCGATTTTTGATCTGGTTTTCACGCATCTCGCGAACGGCCTCGTTGATGATGACCTCAGGGTCTTCCCATTGGTCAAGTTTGCCGCTTAAAAGAGCCATTAGGTAGCGCCAAAATCGTTTGAACGGGTTCGATGCCATAGCAAACCATCTCCTTCCTGAGATGCCTCAAAGGCGACCCCAGGTGCTTTATGCAAGGCAAGAAGCTTAGGGCAACGCTGCGGTTCTAAACCAACATACGTACGAGGCCATAAAACGTTTCATCCAGATTCAATCGGACACGATGCTCTCTTGCCCCGTCGCTCCTGCTTCCTTTTATTATCACATGTTTTGGCACGATTGTCAACTGTAGATTCGGGCAAGGTTTTGCGGGTGACCTTGTCGAATTCGGCAAATGTATTCTTATCTGTTTCAGTATTTGGTGACGCCTTATTCAGTAAAAACGTACTAGAAGATGCGGAAATAGGAACTTTTTCGAGCTTGTCAACGTAAGCGCCCTAGGAGGTACAATAACCGCTAAAGCGTTAACTAACCTTAATCCGCCAAATGTTTCCCATCGGAATGGAGCACGAGGCGAATACGGTTTGTTCTCGGCCAAAAGCCGAATTTAACTCTATCTCAACAAAAGTACTAGGAGGCTAAAAAATGAATCGATCTCACTTCAGAGCGTTTACGCTTATCGAGCTTCTTGTAGTCATAGCGATAATCGCTATATTGGCTGCGATCCTCTTCCCCGTTTTCGCCCAAGCGCGTGAGCAGGCAAGAAAAATCTCTTGTCTCTCCAACATCAAGCAGCTAGGTACCGCCATTGCGATGTACACACAAGATTACGATGAAAACATCGTTCTTGATTGCACTACGGATAATCAGACGTTCTTTGATACGTGGCAAGACCTGGTTCAGCCCTATGCCAAGAACTATGCCATCGTTATCTGCCCCGACTCGCCTTATCAAGATAGTGCCAACGTACAAACCGACTTCCAGTACTGGATGTCGTATGGTATGTTCCCAACCGCAGCGTCGCTAGGCTATCCCTACTTCCTCACTCGTCAGGCTGCTTGGTTTCAGAACTATGCGTTGCCGAAGGAGAAGTATGATGGCCTTGCTGGAGCCGGCATTTCTAACGGTCCGGCTTATGGATGGCCTCAAGGGAATTTTCCTAGCGCCACCCTCGCGCGTGTGGCAAGACCAGCAGAGTATGCCTTGCTGTTCGACAGCAATAACTTCGACGGTTGGCAGGGCATTTATGGCATGCAGGTTGGTTTAGGGTATTGTGGAGGTTGGGTTGGCTACGATTATAGCTTCTTTGGCCCGCAACCTCGACATACAGGCGGTTCCAATAGATGCGATTTGAACACACGTGCGACTGCTTATGGACAGGGCATGTTTAATGTGGGCTTTCTTGATGGACACGCCAAATCCTTCAAACCAGGTCAGTTCCTACAGGCCAACCCTGCGCAACCCGATACCCTGCTCTATCTGTGGCCAAATAACTGAGTAGAGGAATGCCGATGAAAAAAGAGGTGAACCCGGTTATTGCGGTTATTGTGATAGTGATCGTCATCCTTGTATTGGGGGGTATCTATTACTATCTAAACCGACCGCAGGGTGGTAGTCTGCCCACTCCTGCCCAAGCCCAACAGGGACGGCGAGTAGGCGGTAAGATACTTCCTGGTGCAGCTGGGGGGCCAGGGAAACCACAGTAAGTGTGCCTCGATACCGTCAATCTGCTTATTGAAGTCGAACCGGAGTTCCTGACAGAGAACTCCGGTTCTATTTTCATAGAAATGTACGCGCAGAAACCATGCCATCTCGAGTGAGGGGGGAGGGCGTCGGCCTTGAAGGGGGAGACCTTCGTATTTAGGCATGCGGTCGCTTACTACCCCTGTCTGCGGCCGGCCCTCTGTGGGTGCGAGCTGAAGCCTTTCTCTACACGCCCTCGCGGCTTCGCCGCAGCAGGTCGTTACGGTCGCATACGCGCTTAGGCGTGTAGCCCGGAAGCGGGAGGATGTGGGTATGGATGGCGTCAAGGAGGTCGGAGGGGTAGGGAAAGAAGCTCTCCTCGATCTCATCCGGAGGTGTTATCCAGTTGCGTGCGCCCACCACCACCGGAGGGGCATCGAGATCGTCAAACGCGAAATGGGCTATTTTTGCCGCAAACGTCTGTAAAATACTGCCTCGCTCACACGCATCACTCGTTAGCAGAATGCGACCGGTCTTCTTGACGCTCTCCAACACAGGAGTATAGTCGAAGGGTACAAGCGATCGCGCATCTATGATCTCGGCTTTGAGGTTATACTCCTTCTCCAAAATATCTGCAGCCTCCAGGGCGCGGTAGAGGGTGGCGCCTACCGATAGAATGGTGATGTCTTCACCGGTTCGCTTTACATCCGGCAGGCCGATGGGCACCGTATATCGGCCTTCGGGTACGCCCTCCACTCCATGAAACAGTTCCGGCTGGTCGTAGATGCGTTGGCTTTCAAAGAAGATAACCGGATCGGTACCTGTAAGGGCGGCGTACATAAGTCCTTTTGCATCGTAGGGGGTGGCCGGAAAGACCACCTTCAACCCCGGTATATGAGCACATAGGGAGGTCCAATCTTGGCTGTGCTGAGCGCCGTATTTGCTGCCGACGGATACCCGCACCACCACGGGCATGCGCAGCAGTCCGCCCGACATGGCCTGCCACTTGGCAAGTTGGTTAAAAATTTCATCGCCGGCACGGCCAATGAAATCGCAGTACATAATCTCAACAAGCGCGCGGCCTCCTTCAAGCGCGTAGCCCACGGCGGTACCCACGATAGCCGCCTCGGCAATGGGCGCGTTAAACAGACGATGATAGGGCAGACTCTCCGTTAGCCCTTGATAGACGCCAAAGGCGCCACCCCAGTCGCGGTTCTCCTCTCCATAGGCGATGAGAGTCGGATCGGTCTCAAAGGAGTCGAGAATGGCTTCGAAGAGAGCGTCCCGAATGCCGATGCAGCGGGATTTGGGTAGAAGCGTGCCGTCGGGGCCGATGCCGGAACGGCTGCGGGAAGCAAGCCGCTGCACCCGGGGGTTTTCGTGGTGAGGTAGGAGAGTGACGGGCTGGCGTGTGTTATCCAGCGATTCCAGGTGTTGGTTCGAGAACATGGTCTTCTCGAGCAAGCACCCGGGTTGAAATAGATTCGCCCGAGGGGAGAGTTCGAGGTCAATCGCCTTCACATAAGCCCGCAGGATGGCGGCATCTATGGCCTGCTGCATCGCTTCCAACTCGTTTTCGGTGGTAATGCCGGCCTCCAGCAGCTCGCGCCGGTAGGTGATGAGGGAGTCGATGCGTTGCCACTCCTCAACTTCGCTTTTCTCTCGATAAGAGGAGGCATCGGAGGGAGAGTGGCCGCTATAACGATAGGTAACCGTATCGAGCAGCACCGGGCCTTCGCCCTTCGCCAATATCTCTTTCTTGCGGGCAATGGCGTCAATAACGGCCAGTGGGTTATAGCCATCTACACGCTCGGCGTGCATTTGGTTTGCGTTGAGGCCGGCGCCTACGCGCGCTAGGATGCCAAATCCACCGGTCTCTCCAACAAGCTGCCCCCCCATGCCGTAGAAGTTGTTAACGAAGTTGAAGATGACGGGCAAGCCACCACGATAAGGCTCCTCGAAGAGGGTTTTGAACTGATCCATATTGGCAAAGCACATGGCCTCCCACGTGGGGCCGCAGGTAATGGCAGCATCCCCGATATTGCAGATGACGATGCCCGGCTTTCCCTGAACCCGTTTGTAGAGCGCTGCCCCTACCGAGATGTCGGCGGAGCCGCCCACAATGGCGTTGTTGGGGTAGATGCCGAAGGGAGGGAAGAAGGCGTGCATCGAGCCGCCCATGCCTTTGTTGAAACCCGTTTCTCTTCCAAATATCTCGGCCAAGGCGCCATAGAGAAGATAATCAATGGCCAGATTCCGAACCCCCGATCCCGTGTGCAGGGGAGGACCCTCCGGAGCCTGTTCTACCTTCTTCTCCACCACCCGTAATGTGGCTCCATCCCAATAGCGCTCCATAATCTGTTGGAGGGTCTCTTCCGGCAGCTTTTCGATGGCGGAAAGCCCTTTGGCCAGTATTTCACCATGACTGCGATGGCTGCCGAAAATATGGTCGTTTACATCCAATAAAAAGGCTTGGCCTACGGCGGCGGCCTCTTGACCGATAGAGAGGTGTGCAGGCCCCCGATGGTTGTACTCGATGCCACGATAGCCTCCCGTTTTCTTAACGCTATCGAGCATGCTCTCAAAAGTGCGGATGATCAGCATGTCCCGATAGATACGCAGCAGGTCTTCGCGGGCAAACCGATCAAGCTCTTCTTTGAGAGTACGGTGGTATTGGTTCAGCGGGATAGGTGTAAACTCTATTTGACCCGCACGTCGCATTTCGTCGGGTCGGATCATCAGCGATTTGGGCATCTTGTGTGACTCTATTTCTGTGGCGTTCTCGATCGTTCTGATCGTCTCTTAAAGAGAGAATACTTCATAGAGAAGGTTGGAATCAAGCTTTGTGGGGGAAGAGTGGCTTAGGCGCGGGTAGGGGGCTGACGGTCTTGACGAGTCGGTGATACGACTGTCATTTCGAGCCGAAGACGAGATGAACAACTGTCATTTCGAGCCGGAGGCGAGAAATCTTGAGTTTCACTGCCCATCGGTTCTGAGGGGGAGAGGGCGGGGCTGACAATCTCACGGTTCTAGAGGCAGTTAGCAGAATGAGCTTGTCTTGCTCGCCCCCTATCCCGGCCTTTCCCCCCTATTAGGGAGAAAGGGGGCGGCAGTGGCTAGTTTCCAGATGACAGCTTATCAAAGAAAAACGGATAGTGAACTTGCTGGTCTCCCTCTCTCTGTAGGTGAAGGGCGTCGGCGCCCCATGTCACCTCGAAGCGAAGATGAGAGGCCTTCTCATTTCATTGATGGTTATTTTTGTTGGGCAGGCACAAGGCCTGCCACCTGGAGGATTAACCAAGAGATTGCTAGTCAAAGGAAATTGAGAGTTGGCCTGTTGGTCTCCTCAGATGCCGAGCGATGGTGCTCTTGCCAATAGGGCGTCTTTTTGAAAGGTGAGGGCGAGATGAGAATGAGAAAAGGGTAGCGGCTAAAAGCAGGGGCTTTATGCCAGATCGGGTAAACTTATCCAGCAATTTTGGGGTTTTTGGAGAGCGATGCCTCAGTCCGACAGGCCTTCTTACCGGTCTATGGAAGATCGTCTTAAAGCCTCTTATCGCTATTGCGAACGGATCGCGCGGTCGCAAGCACGTAACTTCTACTACTCCTTTGTGGCGCTGCCACCGGCGCAACGCGCTGCCATGTGTGCGGTCTACGCTTTCATGCGCTATAGTGACGACGTTTCCGATGAGGCTGCCATCACAGATAGGTTCGAGGCCATTCAAGCTTGGCGGGCCGCTCTGGATCGCGCTCTTGAGGGCGATTATGGAGACAGCCTTATCCTACCGGCCTTTCACGATACCGTCTGCCGTTATCACATCCCTGTCCAGTTTTTCTACGAGCTTATCGAAGGTACGGCAATGGACCTGACCCATACCCGTTACGAAACTTGGGACGATCTCTACCTCTACTGCTATAGGGTGGCTTGCGTTGTGGGGTTTGTATGCCTCTACATTTGGGGCTTCGATTCGACGGAGGGTAAAGCCCTGCGTTACGCCGAGGCCTGCGGCATCGCCTTTCAGCTCACGAATATTCTCCGCGACATCGGCGAGGATTACGACCGCGGACGCATCTATCTTCCTCAAGAGGATATGCGGCGCTTTTGCGTTTCTGAAGCCGATATTGGAAAGCGCTCTCTTTCCGATGCCTTTCTGGCTCTCATGCGTTTCGAGGTGGAGCGCGCGCGCCACTATTATACCGAGGCCAAAAAGCTGCTCCCCTTCTTATCGAAGGAGGCGCAACCGACATTCGCCATCATGTACCGCATCTATCGAGGAATTTTAGATGAGATCGAACGGAACAACTACGATGTCTTTTCACATCGTGCGCGCGTGAGCACTTTGAAAAAAGTGCAGTATGTGCTGGAGGCATGGGTTCGTCAGCACCGAGCTTTGGAGCTTAAGGAGAAAGAATGAATCGGTTTTCTTTACTCTGTTTGGGGCTTCTCGTGGCGCTTTTGCCATTAACGGCCTCTGCAAACGACTCGATGTTTCCGCCGACTCCGGCAGCAAAACCTTTCATTGATATAGATGGGAAAGGGTTTCTCATTCACGGTAAGCGCACATTTATTGTTTCCGGTAGCATGCACTATACTCGTGTGCCGCGTGCTCTTTGGGCCGATCGTCTGCTTCGTATGAAACGCGCAGGGTTCAACACGGTGCAAAGCTACCTCTTCTGGAATGTGCACGAACCGGAAAAAGGAGTTTGGAATTTTGAGGGGCCGGCCGATCTCGATGCTTTCCTAAAGCTTGTAAAAAAAATGGGCATGTACGCCACATGTCGCGTAGGGCCTTACTACTGTGCCGAATGGGATAGCGGAGGCTACCCGGTCTGGCTACGCTTCGTGCCGGGCCTGCGCGTGCGGGAACCAAATGCTCCCTTCGAGAAAGAGGTGGGCCGTTTTTTTGATAAACTGTTGCCTATTGTTGCAAGCAACCAGATCAATCACGGTGGTTCCGTTATTCTGGTACAGTTAGAAAACGAACATCCGCTGGGATGGGGTACGGACATGCCGAACTCCTATTTCCGGTTTTTGTATAACAAAGCCGTTCAAGATGGCATTCAGGTGCCTTTCTTCTTTAGTGGGCTTCATCACTCCTCCGACCCGGCCGGCAATGAGCCATGGGGCAGCGCCGGGCGCAACAGCCCATGGTACTGTACGGAGTTTTGGCCAGGCTGGTACAACCTCTATGGCGCTTTGCCGCCCGACAGAGAGCGCTATTTCACACGAGGCACATGGAAGATAATCGCCTATGGAGGCAACGGCTACAACTACTACATGCTGCACGGCGGCTCGAACTTTGGCTATACCAATAACGATGAAGACGCAGCCAGCTACGACTACGCCGGCGCCATCGGCCAAGCAGGCGATCTGCGGCCTATCTACTATCAGTTTAAGCGCGCGGCATGGTTTGCACGAAGCTTTGCGTCTATTCTAGAAGATAGCGACAACGCCACTGAAAACTATGCCCAATGCGCAAGTAATCCGGTCGTTCGTGTGACGGCGCGAACCGCTCAGGCGGGTACCCTTCTCTTTTTAGATAACCCCGGCAATACAGTTCAAACTACGGCGCTGTCTCTGGAAGGAAATGAGGTGACGCAGAATCTGGAGGTAGCACCGGGGGAAATTCGGCCTATCATCCTCCATTATACGCTGCTTCCAAATGTGACCTTGCAGTTGGGGCTTGCGCGAATCTACGCCATTTGCCAGCAGGCAAATATTACGACGCTGGTGGTCAACGGCCCTATAGGAAAGGACGCAACCGAGCCGTTGGTGTTTCGGATATCGGGCGCTCCGGCCAGACAGATTTTAGGTAAACAGGCGATAAGCGTATCAGGAGACACGCTGACCGTTGTGCCCCACTATCCGGCGGTGGGCGCAGAAACGTATGCCTTTGAGGTAGGTAAGCGAATCGTGCGGGTTTTAGCGGTAAGAGAACAGACCGCCGACCGCACTTGGTTTGTGGAAGTGGCCGGGCACCACTACGTGATCCTCGGCCCACGCTATGTTGGCGAAGTGCATTTGAAGAATGGGCATCTTCTCGTGAATGCGGAGCGTCCGGCAGGGGTATCGCCGGATGCGGTAGATGCGGCAAGTTGCGTTTATGGCCCAACGCTCCTGCCTAGCAAGCTGATGGCTCAGCCCCTTCCCGTCTCTCCGTTGAACTTTCAGGTGGCGCCTAAACTCTCCGGGTGGCAGGCGCTGTTGGCCGATAGAGAGGCCGCGCCCGACTACTCCACAAAGGGTTGGCTTAAGAGCCGCGACCCCATAGAGATGGGAGCAGATGGCTATAATGGGGCTTATGCCTGGTATCGTACCACCCTGCAGGTGCCGAAAGCCGGCGTCTATACGCTGCACTTTAGCGATGGGGGCGACTGGCTGGATGTATTTGTTAACGGGCATAAGGCCGCCGAAAGCCGCATCGTCCCGCGAACCGATCATCCCGTCAGCCATGACATCATCGTAAACCTTCCGGCGGGGCACGTTACTTTGGCCGTGCTCACCGCGCATTATGGGCGGCCGAAGCGTTTCTCCTATCTCGGGCCGCTCGACGTGGTGGATGTAAAGGGGCTGAAAGGACCGGTGATCCTGATGGCTGGCTCTTTCAGGGGCACGCCTATAGAGCAATGGTATTGGATGCCTACTGACCAAAAATCGGCGGTTCCTGAAGCAGTGGATACAGGTCATTGGCAAACGGCCAAGACAGGTGAAGACCTTTTTCATGGGCGCCGTGGCTATGTTTGGGCGGTTGCTTCCTTACCCGATATTCCTGGAGCGCACCATCTGCTGCATTTTGAGAATGTAGATGACAATGGAGATATCTACCTTAACGGGAAGTTCTTGTTCCATCATGAAGGGTGGGGTTCGCCGTTCGATGTCAATTTGGATGCGGCGTGGAATGTACAAGGTGCCAACCTACTGGCCGTTCGGGTGCAAAACACGGATGGGCCTGGAGGGATTATGGGGCCGGTGACCCTGCGGGTGTTACAAGACGATGAGGTTTGGCCGGTAGAGCATTGGGCAATGCATGGAGGTGTGGATGAAGGCAGTCTATCGAAAGCACTGTGGCGACCTTGGCCGGCAGCGAAGGCGACCGATGTGCCGACGTTTTATCGGGCGACTTTTATCGTTACCCCTCCCAGAGAAGTTGGCCCTCATCCCATCCTGCGTTTCTCCACGCGGGGGCTTTCGCGTGGATTTGTGTGGCTTAACGGCCATAATTTAGGCCGCTATCCGGAGAAGGTACCTATAGACGGCTACTACTTACCCGAATGCTGGCTGAAGCCGGGCGTTAACGAGCTGTTGGTGTTCGACGAGAAGGGGTACGCTCCCACAGAGGCGCACCTGTGGATCGAGCAGGCTGCAAGCCGTATGGTCTACCAGCTGGAGTCGGAAGAAAAACTTTCATTTGGCACGACGAAGAGATTTGCGGTCGCGTTAAAAAGGAACCTTATGCGCAACACGGTGCCATAACAAAACGTATCTATAGGTAAGCACGCTTCTAACGGGCGATGGAGACCGCCCTGGCGACATGATTCGCCTAAACCGCTCTTTGGCGAGCTGATGGCTCCTGGCCTTACAATGAGTAAGGTCAGGAGTTTTTGTTGCTTCTGGCCTCTCACAAAGATCGAAATGTAGCCGAAAAGGTCGGAAGAAGGACGATGCAGGCGCTGCTGTACGTGAGCGGCCCTCTGCCGTGGCCTCTCTACAGTAATACCTCCGTCTCATCTTCTGGGCCTCACCAATCAAGGAGTTTCGCATGATAAAAGTTCGGGTTGCCGCGATCATTCTTTCGGAAGATAAGCTGTTACTTGTGCGCCACAGACGCCGTGGGCGTAGCTACTGGACGTTTCCTGGTGGAGGGGTAATAGAAGGTGAAACTTTAGAGCGGTGTCTGTACCGCGAGATCGAGGAGGAGACGGGATTAAGGGTGATTATGGGGCCGCTACTCTTCGTTACCGATACAATTTCGGATGAAGAGGCTGGCGTAGTGCACATCATTAACCTCATTTTTCGAGCTTACTCCCAAGAGGGGGCACCTATAGTCGGTTATGGCAAGCAAATAGACGAACTCAACGATGAGATGGCATGGATACCTTTAGGAGCGTTATCAACATTGGATTTTTACCCACCTATTACTGAAGCTCTCTTAGGCGTACTGGGGCATGGTGTCTCAACAACCACCAACTATCTTGGTAATGTCTGGAAAACCATGGAAGGGAGCAATAACCCCTGAGGGAGGAGGTAAAGGATATGGGTATCATCACCATTTCGCGTCAACTTGGAGCGGGAGAAACCACCATTGCTCGGGCGGTGGCGGAGCGCCTCGGATGGGAGTATGTAGACCATAATTTGCTTGATCAGGCGGTAGCAGAGACAGGCATTACGATGCCACGCGTAGTTCACTACGATGAACGCGCTCCGGGCTTGCTGGAATCTTGGCAACATCCTTTCGAGGCAGAGAAATATTTTCATGCGCTTCAGCGCATCTTCATGGCATATGCACAGAAGGGCAATGTGATTCTAGTTGGGCGCGGAGGCAATTTTATTCTCAAAGATGCCGATGCCATTCATGTACGGCTGATAGCGGATATGGCCTTTCGTATCCAGCGAGTTATGGAGATACGATGGGTAAATGAAGTACCTGCACGGGAGATTATTCGTCAGAGCGATCACGACAGGGCCTCTTTTCATCGGCACTATTTTCAAGCCGACTGGGAAAACCCCCTAAACTATCACCTCGTTTGTAACACCTCTCGCCTAGGCATTCTCACTACAATAGAACTGCTCGTTACGCTTGCCCGACTACGCTGGGAGAAGCAGGAGGAGGATACACAATGAATGTATGGCTTACTGCGGCCCTATGGATGGCTTTAGCTCTTGCGGCTTCTATTGTCTCAGTGCGTCTGGCCATATCGGTAGCGCTTACCGAAATTCTTTTCGGCATTCTGGGAGGAAATGCCCTACATCTGCAAGTAACCGAGTGGGTTAACTTTCTTGCTGGTTTCGGTAGTGTTATGCTTACTTTTCTTGCTGGTGCTGAGTTAGAACCCGAGGTTTTAAAGCGGCACTGGAAGGAAAGTATTGCCATTGGCTTAGTGGGATTTTTCGCACCATTTCTCGGAGCTTGGGCCTATGCACTCTACATAGCGCACTGGAATCCAAACGCAGCTCAGATCTGTGGTATAGCCCTCTCTACCACTTCTGTAGCTGTTGTCTATGCGGTTATGATAGAGACAGGCTTTAATCGAACAGAGATAGGCAAAGTGATCCTGGCTGCCTGTTTTGTTAATGACCTAGGGACGGTGCTAGCACTGGGGATCGCTTTTGCAAACTACAATGTATGGCTTCTTCTGTTTGTCATCGTCACTACAGGAGTACTCATGGTGACGCCAAAGGCTACTCGGTGGTTTTTTGGTAGTTTTCAGCGCCACGTGAGTGAGCCGGAGATCAAGTTTCTCTTCCTTCTCTTGTTTTTCTTGGGGGGGTTGGCAGCGGAGGTCAATAGCGAAGCCGTGTTAACTGCCTATCTTCTCGGGCTTGTGGTAGCTTCAGTGCTACAAAGCAATAAACGAGTAGTGGAGCATATGCGCTCGACAGTTTTTACCATGCTTACACCCTTCTATTTTCTCAAGGCTGGCTCTTATGTGCTTTTAGGTGCTTTATGGACTAGTATAGGCCTTACTGTGTTACTGTTTCTGGTTAAAATGATTGCAAAGGTTATTGGGGTTTACCCAACTTGTTTGGCGTTTGGTCTACGAGGCAGGGTAGCCTCGTATACGACAGGTATGATGTCAACAGGTCTTACATTTGGCACCATATCGGCCCTTTTTGGCCTTACCCATCACTATATCAACCAGGTTCAGTACACAGTCTTGGTGACGGTAGTTATCGGGAGCGCGCTTGTTCCTACCATGATCGCCCAGACCTTCTTCCGACCCCAGGTTGAGATCCCGCCTGAAGCGGAGGTAGTAGAGAAAAAAACGTTGGTTACCCAGCCATCTTCTGGAAATTAGGAGGAATCAAAGGTGTTTCGTAGAATTCTTGTAGCCTACGATGGCTCTGATGGAGCCAAAAAGGCGCTTCAGGCCGGCATCGCTCTGGCAAAGGCCTTTTCTGTAGATCTGTACTCGATTACCGTTGAGGAAGACCTACCAAAGTATGCTGCAACAATTGAAGAGATCGAAGTTGTTAAGGCACAAAGAGATGTCTATTTTGAGCAGTTGAATAGAGAAGCAGAGGCTTCGGCACAACGAGAGGGGGTGCAACTGCATACGACAGTGGTGCCTGGACATGAAGTTCGAACAGTTATTGAGTATATCCTTCACAACGGCTTCGATACTCTTCTTGTAGGGTTTCATGGGCACTCAGCCATTGCTGAACGCATTTTCGGCAGCACCTCGCGCAGCTTGGTACTGAATGCCCCTTGCAGCGTGATCGTGGTGAAGTGATGAAGGGAGCAAAGGTGTGCAAACTACTAGGAGGTATCTATGAGAATTCAGGGGAAAGCTAAACATGTTTGTATCTATGTGGGGAAGTCAGATCAATGGCATGGACTGCCACTTTACGAAGCCATTGTGCAGAAAGCAAAGCAGGAGGGGCTTGCTGGGGCTACAGTGGTCGAAGGAATCGAGGGCTATGGAGCAAATAGCCTCATTCATCATGAATCGGCGCTGGCCTTATCTTCTGATCGCCCGGTACGGATCGAGATCACTGATATAGCAGAAAGGGTAGATATATTCCTGCAAACACTTGAAGAAATGGTAACTGAAGGTTTAATCACTTTGCAAAGTTGTGAGGTGGTAAAATACGTTCATTCCCCAAGTGCTAGTTCATAGATGCTGCTTATGGGAAACCTAAACCTTAAGAGATTCTAAAAAAGCAACCCTTAAAGAGTTGTCACGTCTTTACATAAATAGGGATGGTTGATATATTTCCACTTTAAAATTGACGTTGCATCTCAATGATGCAGTAGAGCGCCCGTTAAGTGGCCTATAGTACACTGGGGCTAGCGTTGAACCTCTTACGGCCTACGGTTCGTTGCCGAATCGAAGGACAGCACCTTAAAGGTACAATGGGGGTATGGCACGGGCGGTGGGTTTTCTGCTTCTCACGGCACTGGCGGGGCTGGTGGCTTATTGGCTATTGGCACCGCGCTTTCTGCACATGACCTCTACAAAACTCAATCCTCCGGTGCCTACCACAAGTGCACCTGCCACCGCATCTTCGGCTGCTCCAAGCTCTGCCGTTGCGCCGAGCGCTTCCGCACAGCAACCGCCTAACATTCCTCCTCCATTAAGCCAAGAGCAGCAGAACGACATCGCTCGCGAAAACCGGCGGGCACCCTACTACGACTGGCTACGCTCTGCCTCCAACGGTCTTGTGCAACAAGCCTACGCCGACACCGATCGCACCGTTCTTATTGTTCAACTTTCAGGAGCCGATCCGAACGCCCTAACCACCCTGTTTGAGAAGGCTATTGTGCCCTATGCAAATCGCTACGGCTTCCTGCATGTGCGTTTCTATGTGCCCGCCTCTTCAGACAACCCTGCAGATAGGCAACTCTACGCCGAGGCGTCTCTCACCAATAACAGCTGGCAGCTCTTTTTCCGTTAAGTCAATTGGCGGGGTCTAGCGCCGTTTCTAGGAGGGTAAGGGCAGCTCGATCGGCAGAATGCGACCATTGAACAGGCGAAGTAAGTCGTTGAATGAGAACCATGGTAACGTAACGATGCTGGAAACTGCCGGTTAACAGGTTATGACGCCTTTCCCACAAAATATCGGCGGCTGTACGTCCTATTTGGTGCCAAGGCAGACGAAAAGAGGAGATATTATGAATGGCCACTTCCGGCTGATCGTCGAAGCCTACGATAGCCGGCCAGCGATTGTGGGGGATGTTGGCGGTGTGTAGGGCACGAAGAAGCCCAAGCGCCGCCGAATCGTTGGCGCAGACTACGGCCGTAACGTCTTCCCGCCGCACAAGGGGTTGGGCGGCTGCGTAGGCGAGGGCTTCCATAGAGTAAACCGTTTGATAAGAGAGATTCTCTGGTGGATGATAGGCCAGTCCTTGAGGCGATAGCCCAACCTGGAGAATGGCCTCTTTCCACCCTGCTTCGCGCTGCACAGACCAGTCGAACACGAGGTCGAGTTCGTTTTTATGAAGCCCAAGAAAAGCGATGCTGCGATGCCCCAGTTGAAGAAGATGCTGCGTTGCCCTTCGCCCTCCATCGCGATCGTCAAAGGAAACGTGGTCGCACATGCGAAGAAAGGCATTTGAGGAGCGGAACTGTACCTTGGGCACCCGGCGCATTTTGGCCTCTTGCGGCCAGATGGGGTTCTCCTCATCGAAATAGAAGATACCGGCCAGCGGGGGCAGCTGCTTGCTGTGTGTGCATTTGGCAAACATTTCGTGGGTTAAAACCAGGGTGGCACCGCCTAAGGCGGCAATGCGCTCTTCAAACCCCTCTCGCGTTTGCCAGGCGTGCCACTGAGAGCGCTCTAACCTGCGAACCAACATGAGATAAAATTCGGCGGGAGGCTGTGTTGGAGGGCCTATAAAGGTGCCTACACGGGGTATGGTGTAGATGAGGCCTTCGGCTTCCAGCTCTTTAAGAATTTGCCAAACTAGCATAGCTGAAAGACCAAACGTATCGGCAAGCTCACGTACTGGCGGTAACAGTTTATTGGGTTGGGCTTGATTCCGAAGACACTCCTCACGAATATAGGCCTTTAGCTGAGCCTTTTTATACTCTGTTTCCCGCCGAGGCGCCATGAAATAACCGTCTCCTTATTCACCATAGGCTTGCGCAAGTTGAAGGGCGCGCTCTACCTCCTCTTGCCACGTGTTTGCCACTCGTTTACCATACGTACGTGTGCCGTCATCCGTTTCGGGACCTGTGAGAGGAATGCGCCTTTCGAGAGGATAGCCACCATCGGCGGCGTAGTTGCCGTTATGGAAGTGAAACGCGGCACCGGCTCTCTCCTTATCGGAGTGATTCGCCTTGGTGCAATGTGGAGTACCATAGGCAAAGAAGACAACTCCACCTGCAGGCAACTCGATGGGAATGGCCCTCTCCTCCGGTGGATAGCAGCGGATGTGATGGTCACTTTCCGGATCGCGGCTATGAGGCAGCTTTTCACGGAAGGCATCTGGGATGATATGCATGGTGCCGTTCTCCACCGTGGCCTCGTGTACGGCTATCCAGAGCGCTGTACCTTTAAGCGGGTCTTCAAGGGCAAAATAGGCGTTGTCCTGGTGCCAATTGGTGCCGGTCCCATGATGAGCCGGTTTAAGGAAAATCTGGTCGAGATGAAGCAGCACGGGGTCTCCAATAAGCTGTCGAACAGCCTCTACAACTTTCGGCTCGAAGGGGAGCGCTCGAAAAAGAGGGCTTTTGTCGGCCATGGGGCACAGTTGAAGGTTTTGGCGGGTTTTGGAGTGGGTTTTTCCATCGCCCTCGGTGGTAACATTGCGCAACAAACCTTCCCGCTTAAAGCGCTCGACTTCGGCTTGCATGGCGGCCACCTCGCGTGGCGTCCAAAACTCCGGCAGGGCCAAATAGCCATGCTCTTTGAAAAAGGCGACCTGCTCTTCAGCAAGCATCATGATACTCCTGAGTAAGGCGGTGATGTACTCTCATTATATCCTATTTTATTCCGCGTTGACGTGGGTCAAGCGCGTCGCGCAGGGCGTCACCGAGAAAGTTGAAAGCCATTACGGCCACCGCCAAGAGAATGCAGGGCGCGATAAGCATCAGCGGGAAAGTCTCTTTGTAGGGAAGAGCGTCAAAGATCATACGGCCCCAACTCGGATAGGGGGGCTGCACACCAAGGCCTAAGAACGACAGCGTGGCTTCGGCAATAATGACACCGGCAACATCCTGAGTGGTTTGTACCAATACAGGGTCAAGCAGGTTCGGCAGAATATGCCGCCAAACGATCTGCCAATTGGGTACGCCAATGGCGCGCGCTGCCTCAACGAATTCGCGATGGCGCAGGGCGGCGGCCTGTCCACGCACCAGTCGCGCGAGGGGGGGCCAGCTCACAATGCCTAATGCGAAGAAGAGGGTCAGCACATTCAAGGTAGGCGGGACGGGCTGAGTTCCTGAATTGAGAATTGCCATAAGCAAAATGGCCAGCAGGAGATCGGGGAAGGCAAACATCACATCGGTAAGACGCATGAGGAGCGAATCGATTCTGCCTCCATAATAGCCGGCTATAAGGCCGAGCGGTAGGCCGATCAACACCTCAAGCAGCACAGTTACGATGCCGACCCCCAACGAGACCCTGGAGCCATAGATGAGACGGCTTAGGATGTCTCTGCCCAAGTTATCGGTGCCAAGCAAGTGATGGCCGTCCGGTTTTGATGGGACAGAGAAGTAGCGCGTCGTATCCTCAAAGTCGTAACGATAGGGGGCGATAAGCGGCGCGAAGAGAGCCATAAAAGTGAGCAAAAAGATAGTGGCCAAACAAAACCAAACCACACGATGGCGCAGCAGTCGCCGCAAGGCTTGCCGGCCTGGACTAATGGCTTTGTAGGGAGATAGCTCTTCTGCCGTCATTAAGAGGAACCTCCTGTAAGGCGGGCGCGCGGATCAAACCAGCCGTAAAGAATATCAACGAGCAGATTCACGGCCACGAAGATCAATGCGACAAGTAAGGCGGTCGCTTGAATGATGGGGTAATCGCGTGCTGAGATAGAGCGCACCGATTCGTAACCTATGCCCGGCACCTGAAAAATGGTCTCTACCACGAAGGAGCCGGTCAGAAGGTAGCCTAGCGTCGTTCCCAAAACGGTGAGAACCGGCAGAAAGGCGTTTTTCAGGCCATGACGCCACACGGCTTGTGCGCGCGTAAGCCCTTTGGCCAAGGCCACACGAATATAGTCTTGTTGAAGAACCTCCAACAGCGAGGAGCGCATCATGCGGGCCACGAGCGCTGCCGAACGCGCGCCCAAGGTAACGGTCGGCAAGATGGTGCTGGCCGGTGTGTCCCATCCACTAACAGGTAGCCAGCCGAGCCGTACCGCAATGAAGAGCACCAAAAGAGGGCCCAGCACAAAGGAGGGCACGGAAACGAGCAATACAACAACGGCCATTAAGGCTCGGTCAAACCAGGAGTTATGATAGTAGGCGGCCAGCAAACCGGCAGGCACCCCTACCAGAAATGTAAAGAGAAAAGCCTGAAGAGCGAGTTGGGCGGTGACCGGAAAATCGCGCACGAAAATGCGGCTAACCGGCTCTTGCCCATGTACGAATGAACGGCCTAAGTCGCCATGTAGCAGCCCGACAAGATAGGCTCCGAACTGAGCCAGGATGGGGCGGTCTAACCCGTAGGCGTGCTCTAAAGCCCGTCGTGCTTGGGGGGTGCCCTTGCCGCCCAGAATGATATCAATAGGACTGGCCGGAGCAAGGCGAGCGACAACGAACACGATGAACACAATGGCCAACACCATCGGAACGGCTACGGCAAGCCGGCGTAGGATGTAGAGCAACATGGGCTAGACCGTGGTGGTGGTATAGGGTAGGTGCCCGAGAAGGCTGTCGCGAATGCCATGCACATAGGAGCGAATCAGTTCAAGGTCGCGTTGAAAATAGAGGGGCACCCAGGGACAGTCGTCGAGGGCGATCTGTTCCGCTTTTTGATAGAGGGCATAGCGTTTTGCTCGGTCTAGCTCGCCGTCGGCCTCATCGCAAAGGGCATCGAACGTGGGGTTGCTGTAACCCACATCGTTGTAGGGATGGTCTTCCATGCCGTTAACCTTATGGCTTGTATGCAACAGCACGGAGAGAAAGTCTTGTGGGTCGAGGTAGTCGGCCCCCCAACTGGCCAGCGAGAAAGGCATCGTTTTCTGGTCGCTCTCTTTCAAAAACTGTCCCCAGTCCATGCCTTGGCACTGCACCGTGATGCCAAGGTTGTTTTTTAGCTGATAAGCTACCACCTGGGCGGCAGCAGCGACCTCCGGCATATCGTTGCGGTAGGTAAGCGCCAACGCAGGAAACGGCTTTCCGCCCGGCCCATAGCCGGCTCGTGCCAACAACACGCGCGCCTGTGAGGGGTTAAAGGGGATGGGCTTGGCCGTTGGCATGTAGCCTCCCATGCCGGGGGGCACAATGCTGTTGGCCGGTGTCATCACGTTTTTCAAAGCAACCCGCACGACCTCCTGCTTGTCAATGGCCATATTGAAGGCAACACGCACCGGCTTGCTGACAAAGGGGGAACCGGCCGCCGCTTGGTTCAACGCTAAATACCATATTCTCGCCCGTGGAAAGCTATGCAGATCGGGTTTGAGTTTGGGGTCTTGGCTCACATGGTCGAGGTCGGATGGGGCGATGCCGACCAGGTCGAGGTCGCCTGCCTCATACTGGTTGAGGCGTGTGGAGGCATCGGTAAGAACTGGACGAACAATATGGGAAAGCTTTGGGCTGCCTCCATGATAGTCTGCAAAGGCGGTGAGCACAATGCGATAGTCGCTGCGGTAATCTTGAGGGGAGGCGATGCGGAACGGGCCGCAACCTACGGCTGAGGTGGCGTCAATGGTGCCGCCGGTGCGTTCAATGGCCTCTTTACATACGGCGTAGCCCGTCGGATAGGTCATCTTATCGAGCCAGTAGGATTTCGGTGAGTCGATAGTTATCTGAAGAGTATAGGGATCGAGCACCTTTACCCCGGACACGCCTTTTGCCTTTCCTGCCCTACAGTCGAGAGCCCCTACGATGTCGTTTAGGTAGGTGTAGGCGGTTTGAGAGTTGGTGGCCGGGTCGCAAGCGCGCTCTATGCTGTACTTGAAATCTGCCGCGGTGACCTCGCGCCCATTATGGAATCGTACGCCGCGCCGGAGATGAAAGGTATAGGTGCGCCCTCCGTTGCTAACCTCCCATCTCTCGGCCACACCAGGCACAACCTCGCTTTTAGTGTTCCAGATAACAAGGCCTTCATAGATGTTCTGAAGCAGGTCAATGGTAGTACCATCTTGAACGGTAGCAGGGTCGAGGGTGGTCGGTGGGGACGTAAGAGGATAGCGAAGCGCGTTTCGCCGTTCGGTGGCGTTTTGGCTGCGCCCGGTGGTGCAGCCGGTGAGAATGGAGAGAAGTCCACCACTTCCCATCAAGAGGGCCTCTCGACG
The DNA here is from genome assembly GCF_035294165.1 of Chthonomonas sp. Classification (GTDB taxonomy): domain Bacteria; phylum Armatimonadota; class Chthonomonadetes; order Chthonomonadales; family Chthonomonadaceae; genus Chthonomonas. The sequence goes on along the minus strand of NZ_DATGLN010000058.1, from coordinate 25,195 downwards.
AGAGAGGGGTAAGATTCTGTTTTCTTCGGAATGGCTATGCGGCACGAATACAACGCTCCTCTAAAGAGTTTGAAGGCTTAACCCAAAACCGCTTATATTATAGCGGCTTCAAGGAGTTGGTTAAATGTGCCGAGCGATGGCCATCGTCAAAAAGATGAGGGCGAGGTAGATCATGGAGTATTTGAACAGCCAAAGCGCTTGTGGGCGTGATGGGTTTTGATGGATTCGGTAGACGTAGTAGATAAGCCCTACATTGATAAGCACGCTGCTAATGAGATAGAACGTTCCTAACGCGTAGATTTTGAGAGGGAGCAGAGTGGTAAGAACCGTTGGGATGGTGTAGAGAGCGATCTGATCTACCGTGGTTTTATCTCCGCGAACTACCGGCAGCATCGGGACGCCGGCACGCGCATAGTCGTCTTTAATGAGCAAGGCAAGTGCCCAGAAGTGCACCGGAGTCCAGAAGAAGATGATGGCGAAGAGCAGCCAGGCTATGGGGGTGAGATGATGTGTGATGGCAGCCCAACCCACCAACGGGGGGAAGCAGCCGGCCGCCCCTCCGATAACGATGTTTTGGGTCGTGCGTCGTTTTAGAAGCACTGTGTAGATAACAACGTAGAAGAGCAGGCCGGAGAAAGCCATGAGGGCAGAGAGCAGCCCGGTAACCGCCCAGAGCAACCCAAAGGAGCCTACTGTAAGGGCAACGGCAAAGAGGAATGCGTTGCGAGGTGATACCTCTTGAGTAACGGTGGGGCGTTCGGCGGTACGGATCATGGTGGCATCAATATCGCGGTCTATCAACATGTTGAAGGTATTGGCGGCTCCGGCGGCCATATAGCCGCCGATGGCTACGGCCAAGAAAGCCGCCCACGTAACCGGATGCTGCGCATCGGAAGCGATGAACATCGCTGTAAGCGCCGTAAAGAGCAATAGGCTAATAATGCGCGGTTTGGTAAGTGCAAGGTAGCTGCGCCAACTTACCGTGCGCTCTCCGCGCACGGTAGCGGCTTCCGGTAGATAAACAGATTCATGCATTTCGTGTAGTGACATAGTGTTTTGGTAGGGCGGCCGCAGCCAGCAGCACCACATTAACCCAGAGCAGATCGGCAATAAGAAGATGGAGGCCGCGCGCCCAGATGGGTGCCAGCAGGCTGAGGTTGATGACACCGGCCGTCAGTTCGATAAGAAAAAGAAGATATACCCGTTGCGCATAGCGTTTCGTATGCAGAGTGGGCCTCAACTGCCAGATGCGCGAGGCCGCGTAGCAGGCAAAAACCATCACAAGAATGGCCAAGAACGGGTGGAACGCCCGTAGATGGACGAGGTAGGGGGTTCCGCTGCGAAAATCGTCGCCGATGGCCTGGGCTAAGTTATGCGAAGGGTAGAGCGTATCGGCAAGCCCTGCGATGGCACCGCTAATGGCCACGATGGGCACGGTGATGAGCAGACCCAACAGCAATTTGGCCACGATGCCCTGATTGCTCCACTGTATCCGTGCCCCTCCAGAGCCCCACCAGGCGGTAAGAGCGATAGAGGCCAATAGAAGCAGTGTGTTGGACTGATGAGCCGACATGGCGATAACGCGCGCCACTGAGGTGTTCCTGTCTACAAGGCCGAAGAGAACGAGGATAGCGCCGAGAAGCGCCTCGAAGAAAGTGAAGAGAATGGCTAGCAATGCCCCAAAACGCGCCGGGTGGCGTTTGGGAAATGCCAGAAAAGCCCAAGCGACCAGGATCAGCAAGAGCAGCGTATCTACACCGGTTGAGAGACGATGAAGGTACTCGATGAGGGTTGCAAGCCGTTTGAAGGTGGGAATGAGATGGTCACCGCAAAGAGGCCAACGATCTCCGCAACCATCTCCCGACCCTGAAGCGAGTACCACCTGCCCCCAGACGATCACCAAGATATTGTAGCCGAGCACGATCCACGCATAGGTGGAGAAGTGGCTTCTTGTTTGGGCAAGCTGGTCGGATAGCGCTCTCCAATGTTGTCGAGCTTGAAACTTCATTCAGTCCTTCTTTCGTGCGCCCTCAGCTCTTTTTAAGATCTTCTAATCTATTCTACCTTCAAACAAAGGCTTTTATCGTCCTTATTCGGCCAGTTTGCGAAAAATTTCACGAATTGGTATCGAGGCTTGAGGGCAAAGCGTAGTAGTAGGTAATAAACAATTGGTGGAGCAGTAGCAAGATGGTATTCACGAACGGTAGCAATAAGAAGGATAGACCGCGAGTGGTGATCGTTGGTGGTGGGTTTGGAGGCCTGTATGCGGCCAAAGCCTTGAAAAAGGTGCCGGTTACCATAACGCTTGTAGATAGAGGCAACCATCACCTATTTCAGCCGCTGCTCTATCAAGTGGCGACCGCTGGCCTTTCTCCCGAACAGATCGCCGCCCCCATTCGCTCTGTTTTAAGCCGTCAGCAGAATACGGAGGTGATGATGGCCGAGGTGATCGGGGTGGACACACAGCGTCGCCGTGTTCTAACCGATAGGGGCGAGATACCTTACGACATGCTGGTGTTGGCGACCGGCTCACGGCATAGCTACTTCGGCCATGAGGAGTGGGAGCGGTTTGCACCTGGGCTAAAAGAGATCGCCGATGCAATGGAGGTGCGTCAGCGCATTCTAACAGCTTTCGAGATGGCCGAGATGGAAGAGAATGCGGAAGCGCGTGTGAGCTGGTTAACCTTTGTGCTGGTAGGAGGGGGGCCAACCGGTGTGGAGATGGCCGGGCAGATCGCCGAGATGACACGCTTTACGCTCATACGTGATTTTCGCCACATCGACTCGCGTTCTGCGCGCATTGTGCTTGTTGAAGCCGGGCCGCGCATCCTCCCTGGCTTTCCGCCTGAGTTGAGCGCTGCGGCTGCGCGCTTTTTGGAACAGAACGGCGTCGAGGTGAGAACCGATGTTAAAGTAACGCACATTGACCAAGAGGGCGTGATGCTGGAGAGCGGAGAGCGTCTCTCTGCGCATACCGTTATTTGGTCGGCCGGCAACATGGCCTCTCCGGCAGCCCGTTGGGTCGGCGCCCCAACCGACCGCGTAGGACGCGCCAAAGTTGCCCCCGATCTCAGCGTGCCGGGCCACTCAGAAATTTTCATTATCGGCGATGCCGCCTATTTTGAGCAAGATGGCAGGCCCCTCCCGGCGGTGGCGCCAACTGCCATTCAAATGGGGACCTATGTAGCCAAAGTAATACGTGCCCGGGTGGAGGGGCGGCCTCAACCGCCCGCTTTTCGCTATTTTGATAAAGGAGACCTTGCCACCGTGGGGCGTCAGTTTGCTGTGTTTTATCGAGGAGAGAAAGGAGGCGGTTTCCCTGCGGTGCGCCTGAAGGGGATCGTGGCGTGGGCGCTTTGGTTGGGCGTACATATCTATTTCCTCATCGGCTTTGCCAACCGGCTATTGGTGATGCTCAACTGGGCAAGGGCCTACTTTACCTATGGACGTGGGGCACGGCTTATCGTGCGTCGCTGGGCAGCCTCTGCTCCCGAGTCAACTCCAGAGAAACCTGGCGAAGCGATAACAAGACGATAAATTCCTCAAAAGACCCTGGTTGACAAAAGAAACTGTCAACGAACCACCTCCTAAGGTCGGCGGTTTCCCTTACCCTGGTGAGCGGTAGGACTTCAGGGTCGGTTAACGAGGGTTCAAGAGGGGAAGGGCGCCCTGCCCCAGAAAAATCTCAAGATTTTCTGGGGAACCCTGAGTCGGCCTTGGGGAGAAGGGTGTCGGCGATCATGTCACCTCGAAGCGAAGCTGAGAGGTCTTTTCGTTTCGTCTTCACTGAGGGGAAGTGCATGTGCCTTGAGAAAGTGCTGAGGGAAAGGACGTGTGCCTTGAAGGGCCGGTAATACGAATGTCATTTCGAGCCGAAGGCGAGAAATCTTGCGTTTCAATCCCCACAGGTTCTGAGGGGGTAGGGCTATAGAGACTAGAGACTGTTGGCTTTACGGTTCTAGAGACAAATGGTACAGCAAGCCCGTCTTGTTCGCCCCCCTATCCCATCCTTTCGTCCTCGCGGACAGCAACGCAGCGGCCAGAGAAAGAGACGATCAAGGGAACGACACAGGCCGCTGAGGTGTTCACCGCTAGGACGCTTACCGCGAGGTGTCCCGCCCTCTGCCGGGGGAGGAGGCAGGCCTGCCCCTAATTGCTCATTGCTGTTTCTAAGTCCCCTTGTGCAGGGCGATAGCGGTAAGGGGAGTTGCTATTGAAGGCTCTGAAACTGATGGACGGTGGTCTTCAAATGGAAGTCGGGTGACGGGACAATTCCCCATGCTGGCCACAGTCCCCCTTGTCTCGATTTTTATGGGAAATGGGTATAATTTAGCTAAAGAACACCGTTTGCGTGTTCTTATGGTCAGTGTTGCACACGGTGCAAAGAAATTTACCCCACAGAAAAGGCAAGCACGATAATGCCTATCTATCGCCACCTACTCGGTCCAATGGACAACAATACCTACCTCATCGTGGACGAGGTTACCGGGGAGGCAGCGCTTGTAGACCCCTCCTTCGAAAGTGAACAACTTCTTCCCGAAATAGAACAGCTTGGCTACAGCCTCCGCTACATCCTGAATACCCATGCACATCTTGACCATGTGGCCGGCAACGCCTTCTTTTCTGCTTGGACGGGTGCCCCCATCGCCCTTCACAAAGACGATCTAGACCTGCTGCACGCGGTGCCTGAGCAGGCGAATGCTTTTCAGGTAGAGGTAGAACCGTCGCCAGAACCGGAGATTCTACTAGAAGATGGTCAGGAGCTACCGCTCGGTGAGCTATCTATAAAAGTAATGCATACGCCTGGGCATGCACCGGGACACGTTACGTTTCTGGTGGAGGATGCTGCCATTGTTGGGGACTGCCTGTTTCGCGGAAGTATCGGCAGGGTAGATCTCCCAGGCGGATCGGCTGAACAACTGATGGCGTCGCTTCACAATCGTCTCTTGAAACTTCCGGATGAAACCCGCGTCCTGCCTGGGCACGGAGAGCCGACCACCATCGGTGAAGAGAGGCGGCATAATCCGTTTCTGAGCTTATCAGGCCATGTTGAACGCGAATGATAGGGCCTTAAAAGAGTGGGCGCTCGCCTGCAAGACGCTGCAGGAGGGGCGGCAGCTCTTACTGATTCGCAAAGGGGGATTGCGAGAGGAGGAGGGGCGTTTCGTACCGCGTTACCCCGAATTCTTTCTGTTTCCCACTTTTGAACACCAGCGGGCTGAACTGCTGCAAGACCGTTATAAGAGCGAGTTTGAGGCGCTCTCGTTGCCTTCAGACCCTCGGCAGGTTGTGATCACCTCCTATGCGGTTGTGACCGACGTTTTTCAAGCTTGCTCTGAAGAACAGGTAATGGCCGCCTGCGAAGAGCATATCTGGAACGCAGAGTATGTGCGTCAACGCTTCGATTTCAACCCGTACGATCCGCTGACCCTCCTTGTGTTGCGTGTCTATGTGCTTCCCCAGCCGAGCGTCCTGCCTTTTCTGAAGGCCTATGAGGGCTGTCGCTCCTGGATTACGCTTGAAAAAGCCATTTCCCCAGAAGGGGCCGTGCCGGCGCTGTCGAATACGGAGTTTGAGAGGCGGCGTGAAGCGCTGCGAACGATTTTGACGCGGTCGTTCTAAAATGGTGCCGATGTTCGATTTTGCCGTTGTGGGTGGCGGTTTGGTAGGCCTTGCTACCTGCCTCGCCCTTCAAGAGCGATTTGGCTCTGCGAACCTTTTGGTTATTGAGAAGGAGAACGAGTGGGGGGCGCATCAGTCTGGGCACAATAGTGGGGTTATCCACTCCGGCATCTACTATCGCCCGGGAAGCGCGAAAGCACGTCTCTGCAAGCAAGGCCGGGAGGCTCTGATCGCCTTTTGCGATCGCCACGCGATTCCCTATCGTATTTGCGGCAAACTGATTGTGGCCTGCGACGAAACGGAACTTCCTCGTTTGAAAGATTTACAGCAGAGAGCTAGGGAGAACGGCATTCCAACCCGGTTTTTGAATGCAGAGGAGGCAAAGCGGTGGGAACCTTACGTGCGCTGTACGGCGGCGCTACGTGTGGAGACAACCGGTGTGGTGGACTTTAGGCAGGTGTGCCGGGCCTACGCCCAAGAGGTGGAAGCGCGAGGAGCCGAAATGCACTTGAACACGCTTTTGATGGGAGTACGGCCAGAGACGAACTCTACAACGCTGATATCGAGCCAAGGCGATTTTCGCTGCCGGTTTCTTATCAACTGCGCCGGCCTTTTCAGCGACCGCGTGGCGCAATTGGCCGGCTTACGCCCGCCGGTGCGTATCCTCCCTTTTCGCGGAGAGTACTACACCCTGCAAAACGCAAGCGCCGATCTCATCAAGGGGCTTATTTACCCTGTGCCCGACCCTGCTTTTCCGTTTTTAGGTGTCCATCTCACCCGAACGGTAGACGACCACGTGCATGCCGGCCCCAATGCGGTGCTAAGTTTAAAGCGCGAAGGCTACATGCGAAGCGATTTTAATCTTAAGGACTGCTGGGAGTGCATCGGCTACAGGGGGTTTTGGCGGCTTGTATTGCCCCATATGCGAGAGGGGCTTCAAGAGATACGGCGTTCCAGGAATCGCGCTCTGTTTGCGCAAAGCGTCCGCCGTATGGTGCCGGATATCCGCGAGAGCGACCTGATTCCTAACGGTGCCGGGGTTCGTGCGCAGGCGGTCACGCCCGATGGCAAGCTTGTAGACGATTTTCTTATTCTGGAGACTCCCAACGCTCTGCATGTCTGCAATGCGCCATCACCGGCGGCCACGGCCTCCTTGGCTATTGGGCAGGAGATAGCAAATCGAGTGCCTGCCGGTTGGGGGAGACGATGAGCCAATCGCCGCTGCTTCAGGTACGAGGGCTAAAGAAGCACTTCTCCACGCTGCAGCGTACAGGCGGGCGTTGGCGACGTGCATGGATTCGCGCCGTGGATGGCGTAGACCTCTCCATTGCGAAGGGCGAGACGTTGGGGCTTGTGGGAGAGAGTGGCTGCGGCAAATCCACCGTAGGGCGCGCCCTTTTGCGGTTGATCGAGCCGGATGATGGCGAGATTCGGTTTCTGGAACACGATGTACGCTCTCTGAAAGGGGAATCTTTACGGCGATTACGTCGTGAGATCGGCCTGGTCTTTCAAGACCCTTTCGCCGCCTTTAACCCCCGTCTTTTAGTGGGCGACATTGTGGCCGAGCCGTTGCAGGCGCATAGTTTAGTAGAAACGAAGGCAGAGCGTTTTGCACGGGTATGTCGGCTCCTGGAGAGCGTGGGATTGCCTTCTTCCGCTGCGGAGCGCTATCCGCACGAGTTTTCTGGGGGGCAGCGGCAGCGTATCGGCATTGCGCGCGCGATCGCCACGCAGCCTCAACTGCTTGTTTTGGATGAGCCTACGTCAGCGCTCGATCTCTCAATTCGTGCCCAGGTGCTCAATCTCCTGTTCGATCTGCAAGAGAGCCTGGGTATGGCCTACTTGCTGATTTCCCACGATCTCACGATGGTAGGGCATTGCGCGCATCGGGTGGCCGTTATGTATTTAGGCGTGATCGTGGAGGAGGGGCCGACGGAGGCTATCTTTCAAAGCCCGCTACATCCCTACACCCAAATGCTCCTTGCGGCGGCTCCACGCCCCGATCCATCGCGTCGTGGTGCGCGAAAACTGCTTGAGGGAGAGCCACCCAGCCCCATCGAGGTGCCCGGCGGGTGTCGCTTTCGCACGCGTTGCCCCTTTGCCCAGGAGCGCTGTGCCCAGGAAGTGCCCCTGCTGCAAGAAATTAAAACGGGGCACAAAGCGGCCTGTCATTACGCTGGAGCGCTTAATGCGTTACAATAAGTATAGAGCTTCGTTATGCGGAAGTATGGAAAGAGGATAAAGGGATGAATGGCACACTATTGCGGTGGCTTGATGCCCAGATAGAGGGCTTAAAGGAGCAGAACCTCTACAAACCATTGGTGGTGATGGATACTCCTTCGGAGGCGCGCATCACCGTCAACGGAAAAAAGGGGGTTATCAACCTCTCCAGCAACAACTATCTTGGGTTGGCCAACCATCCCAAGGTCAAAGAGGCGGCCATTCGCGCCGTCGAGCGATGGGGGGCCGGGGCGGGGGCGGTTCGGCCGATCATCGGAACCATGAGCCTGCACGTGGAGTTAGAGCGGCGTTTGGCAGCGTTCAAACATGTGGAGGCGGTACTGGTCTTTCAAAGCGGGTTCACGGCCAATGCCGGGGTGATTCCAACTATAACCGATGCGGAGGATGTGATTCTTACCGATGAGCTGAACCATGCCAGTATTATTGACGGCGTGCGCCTCTCGAAGGCACAGCGCAAAATCTACAAGCATCTCGATATGAACGCCTTGGAGGAGGCCTTGAAAGAATCGCAGGGTGCCAAGAAAAGGCTTATTATTACCGATGGCGTGTTCAGCATGGACGGGGATGTAGCTCCTTTAAAAGAGATCGTGGAGTTGGCCGAGCGATACGATGCCGCCGTTATGGTAGACGACGCGCATGGGTCGGGCGTTATGGGCGGCGGACGAGGGACGGCCTATCACTATGGGGTGCATGAACGCATTGACATTCAATTGGGCACTCTCTCGAAAGCGGTTGGAGTGATGGGTGGCTATATTGCGGGGAGCGCCCGCCTCATAGACTGGCTTACGCAACGGGCACGCCCCTTTCTTTTCAGCACGGCGCAGCCACCTGCCGTTGTGGCGGCTGTGATAGCAGCCATCGAGCTGATGGAGACCGATAGTTCACTAACGGAGCGGCTTTGGGAGAATACGCGTTACTGGAAAGAGGGGCTGCGTAAACTCGGTTTCGATACGGGGGTGTCGGTAACGCCCATCACGCCGGTGATGGTTGGCGACGAGGGCCGAGCGCAGCAGCTACAGCACGGGCTTTTTGAGGAGGGAGTGATGGCTTTGGCCATTGTCTACCCAACTGTGGCGAAAGGGAAAGCGCGCGTTCGTACCATGCCATCAGCTATGCACACCAAAGCCGATCTCGACGATGCGCTCATGGCGTTTGAAAAGGTGGGAAAACGGCTGGGAATTATCTAGCAGGCAGCCCGTAACTATTACGGTCTAAAGAGTCGTGCGTTCTGGCCGAAAATAGAGTTCGCCTATTTTCGTGAAAATGTGTCGGTCAGAGAGCCGTCGAAAAATTTGGCACGAAAATTGCAGTATACATAAGTGCAAACACTCTGTGTAGGGTACAGGCCATGGGAGACAGAACCGGCTTTCTTCATTCTCCTGAGGCCAGCCCTGAGGAATGCGAAAATTAAGAGTATAAGAAGGAAAATCCTTTTGATAGCAGGGAGGCATTTGACCCGATGAATTCGCCTCAGATGATAGTGGATGCAACGCCCGTACCCAGCGCACGTGATACCTTAGGAATCGTGTGGCGACGGGGTTGGGCTTTTGTCGTTGTCTTGGCGCTATGTTTAGGGGTAACGGCACTGGTTACCAAGTATATGCCTCGAGAGTGGTCACCCCAGGCATCGCTGTTGGTACAGCCGCAACCGCCAGGGCTTGCTGGGGCAGACCAAAACACGCGTGATGCCGTGCAGATGGAGAGCCCAGCAACAGAAATGCAACTGCTACAGACCGATCAGATGGCAGCTCGTGCTCTTGATTGGGCTCAAAGAAACTCCAACGGCCTCGTTGTGCCTCAACTTTCCACCAAACGTTTCCTGAAGATACTTGATGTTGAGAACCCGCAAGGCACGCAATTGATTACCATTTCGGTTACTTACGGGGACCCACAACTCGCCACCTTGCTAACAAACGCTGTAGCACATGCCTTTCTGCAATACAAGCGCGAACTAGTTGATGAGTATGCTACCAGCGCCATCAACAACCTTGCACAACGTGCCGCTGTGGCCAAAGAGAAATACGCTCAGGCGCTGGCAGCAGAAACGCGTTTTAAAGAAAAGTATGGGCTAACCGACATCGGTGCCCAGCAGATGGCGCTTCTCAGTTCCTACAACAACCTGTCAGAATCGATCCGTCAGCTAGAAACAAAAATCGCGGGCGAGCAGCAGACCTACTCGCTCTATAAGCAGCAGCTATCCGCGGAAAACGATGCTATCGTTAAAAACCGGACGGTGATCGACCCGGAAACGATTTCACAAGACCAACAACAGTATAATGCAGCTGTGCAGCAGCTACAACAAGATAGGCTTAAGTATACACCGCTCTATCCCGGGATCATTCCAAACGATGAGGCCCGTGTAAGAATGGCTAAAGAGAAACTTGATAGAGATTTAGCGGCCATCGTTAACAGCAAAATCCCTTCTCTGAACAATCATACTCAATTGCAACAGAACTATCGTCAGGCTTTAGTGACGCTGCTGGCCGATCAGAAGCAACTCGCCCAGGCGACAGAACAGCGAGCAGCAATTGCTAATAAGTTGAAGACTCTGCCTTTGCTTTATGAGCAATATCAAAAGCTGGCGCAGAATCTCGACTCTGCACAGGGCGTCTATAAGCAGTTGAAAAATAATCTCGATTCGGCCTATGCTAACCGCGCTGCAGCCCAGCCGAATATTCAAATTGCCCAGCTGGCAACGGTACCCTCAGATCCTTCTAGCCCCGTTGTTTGGCGTAACTACGCTTTTGGTGCTCTCATCGGCGTCGTGCTGGGCATCGCCACCATGCTCCTACTGGAGCAGAACGATAGTCGGGTACGGTCTCTTAAAGTTGCCCGTCGTATGCTGCCCGGCCCAGTAATCGGTACGCTGCCACGTATATCCGGTGCGCAGATGCGGGCGCTAGAGTCGGGTGAAGCGATAGGGCCTATTGCGGAAGCCTATAGTTTAGCCCGAGCAAACCTCGCACTCGCTTTGCGTGACATCAGCCATGAAGACCTGGGCGGCAGCCAGGTGGTTATGGTGACGAGCGCGCTTCCTGGTGAAGGGAAATCCATCACCGTGGCCTCGTTGGCTCGGTCTGCAGCCCGTGCCGGCAAACGAGTCATTCTTGTGAATGCCGACTTACGACACCCCTCGATAAACCAGATATTCCGAACCAACGAGAAGATCGGGCTGGCCGAGGTGTTGATCGGTGCGGTAAGCGCTGAGGATGCTCTTGTTAGCTCCGATACGCCCTATCTTAGCATTCTTCATAGCGGCACACCGGATCGGAATCCTTCCGATCTTCTGGCGCTGCCTACGATGGCCGAGTTGATAGAGCATCTTCGCAAGGAGGCAGACCTTATTCTCATAGATACGCCGCCCTGTTCGGTGGTGGCCGATGCACTGGTTCTGGCGCCACTCTGCGACTGTATTCTGCAGGTGGTCAGTCTCGATATGGCCGATCAGGTCACAACGTTAGAGACGGCAGAGGCGCTGCGCGCGGCCGAGCCGAAAAAGCTACTTTTCTTCATCAACCGCTCGGATACGCGCACCGCTCGAAATTACCACAGCTACTATTACTACAGCCAGAATGGTAAGAGCGCACGTAACGGGCACACGCCGGAAAAGAGCAAACCGGCTGTCCCCTCCCTTGCGCCGGAGACTAACGCGACACAGGAGATCGCGCTTCCTCAGGAAGAGGAGGGGTCAAACGAATGAGACCTTTTACTCAAAAAGTTTTTCCGTTGCAAAGGACGGCCTTTGGCCAAAGGAGTGTTGTTATGCGAATCGGTAAATTGGCCTTGCTGTTAGGCTTCGCGCTGCTATCGCCTAAAGCCTTCGCCCAGACGACGCCTACAACGCTGCCGGCTAACGGATCGGACACGCAGATTCCGTCAACGAAGGTGGTTTCAAAGTACCTTTTGGGGCCGGGCGATGTGATCTCTATTCAAGTCGTTAACTTTCCAGAGCTGACGATGGGCAGCGTACAGATTCCACCCGACGGTAAGCTCACGCCTCCCCTGCTGGCGGATTCGCCTATCAACGTTTTAGGAAAAACGGTCGAAGAGGTCGCCACCATGCTGACACAAGCATGGTCGAAATTTGTCATAAACCCAAGTGTCAGCGTGTTTCTCGTTCAGAAGCGCCCTCAGGATTCTATCGTCGTCTACGGATATACGCCCAAGACGGGCGAGGTTGCGATGCGCCCCGGTTTACGCATTCTTGATGTGATATCGGCCATGGGCGGTGGTGGTGACATAGGAGACCTCAGTCATGTGACGGTGACCCATGAGGACGGAACATCGCAAACTCTTGACCTCAGTAACCCTGAGACAAAAGGTGATTCGCCGGAAAATATCCTCATGCATGAGGGCGACATTGTCTATGTGCCTAAGCTCTATCAGTTCATTACCGTTACCGGAGATGTAAGGCAAGGCGGACAGTTTCCTTTCATTAAGAAGATGACTGTGGCGGAGGCGATCACCATGGCCGGAGGCTACATTGACGGGGACGCCGATCTTTCGAACGCGACCCTTACTCGAGATGGCAAAACGATCCACCTCGATCTTCAAAAGTTCTATTTAGACGGTGATACCTCTCAAAATCTGCCTCTTCAACCCGGCGACAGTATCTACATTCCACGTCAAATCAATGTTGTCTATCTTTACGGTGAGGTTGCTGGTCAAGGGCCTTACGACTTTCGCCCCGGCGATAGGCTGTGGGATGCCATCAATCGGCGTGGAGGGCCAACAAAAGAAGCCAATATAGGTGCAGTGGAAGTGATTCACACCGAGCTGGAGAAGAAGGTAGAAAAAGAACTAGAACAAAAAGACCCGAAAAAAGCCAAAGATTCGAAATGGATGTTTAATGAACTCAAAAAGCAGGGCGCTATAGAGGTTGTTGACCTAAATCGCTATTTCCGCGGCGACCAGAGCGTCAATGTGCCTTTAAACGCCGGAGACTTCATCATCGTTCCCTCTCGAAAACATGGGTTTACCTTTAACGATCTGTTCAATCTGCTTTCGAGCGCTAACCTCCTGCGTATTGTAGCGGGCTTCTAGCAGCCTTAGTCTGTTTGCCAGGTGCCTGCCTTTTGGGGCACCTGGCAATGCCAACAGAAGGGAATCGGCCATGCGGGTCGCTATCGTCCACGACTATTTGGCTCAGATGGGTGGGGCAGAGAAAGTTGTTGAGGTGCTTCATGAAATGTTTCCGGAAGCGCCTGTCTATACCTCTGTCTATGTGCCCGAAGCCATGCCTGCAAGCTTTAAAAGTTGGGACATCCGCACGAGCTTTCTACAGCGCTTGCCAGCCCTAAAAAAAACGCATCGCTTTGCCTTACCTCTCTATCCTTTAGCCTTTGAATCGTTTGACCTTCGGGGCTACGATCTGGTCATTAGCTCCTCATCGGCCTTTGCAAAGGGGGTGATAACGCAGCCGCATACGGTGCACATCTGCTATACCCATACCCCCATGCGTTTTGGATGGATGACCCATTCCTATCTAGAGAGAGAGGAGATAGGAGGACTGGAGCGCGTTCTCCTGGAGCCGGTTCTCTATCGCTTGCGCCTGTGGGATGTTGTGGCCGCGCTGCGGATAGATAGATATGTCGCAAACTCTACGGTGGTGGCCCAGCGCATCGCCCGTTTCTATCGCCGTGAGTGCGATATCGTCTATCCACCGGTGGATACGAACCGTTTTAAGCCCTCCGCGCAAAAAGAGGACTACTACCTTGTGGCGGCACGCTTTGCACCCTATAAACGGTTGGACTTGGCGATAGAGGCTTGCAATCGCTTGAAAAGACCCCTGAAGGTGGTGGGGAGCGGACGCCAAGAGGCCTATCTCAGGCGAATCGCAGGCCCTACCGTCGAGTTTCTAGGGCGCGTGAGCGATGCCGAGTTAGTTCAACTTATGGCGCACGCGCGTGGCTATATTATGCCAGGACAGGAGGATTTTGGCATTTCACCGGTAGAGGCGAACGCCTGCGGTTGTCCCGTCATCGCCTACGCTGCCGGTGGGGCGCTCGATACACAGGTGGATGGAGTCACCGGTGTACTCTTCCCCGAGCAGAGCGTAGAGAGTTTGTGTGAAGCCCTCTGTCGTGCCGAAAGCCTCGCGTTCGATATTCATGTTATGCGCCAGCACGCCCAACGGTTTGATACCTCGGTATTTAAGGAGCGTATGCGGCAGATCATCGAAGAGGAGATGGCTAAGCAGCATAAGGTCGTGTCTGGAGAGAGAAGGCAGAATGTCTGAAGCATCAAAACAGGGAACCACCGTAACGTCACCTTGGCAAAAAGAGCTGTTGGATACCTTGATGGAAGTGGGGCGTTGGCCACTACATATCTGGTTGGTCATCTTGGCAGCCATAGCGCTCTATATGCCTGTATTCCTGGATGTGATCCCTTTTCAAATTCAAAGCGGCATCTACTCCTACGGTGTGCTTATTCCCCCCATCGCGATCGGACTGCTCTATCTTCAAAAAGATCGCTTACGCGCGGCGCGACCGGCTCCAGACCCCGTTGGCTTTTTCTGGATCGCACTCGGCGTCTTGATAGAGTGGGTAGGGTGGTTCTTACGGGTGCGCTTCCTTATGATGCTCTCACTTACACCGGTGGTGGCCGGCTGCATTCTGGCCCTTCATGGGCGAGAACTCTGGCGAGCCGCACGGTTTCCCGTGTTGGTGCTGTTGCTTGCAGCTCCGGTGCCCATGCCGATCATCAATCCACCGGATGTCTGGATTCAGCATCTAAGCGCCATCGGTTCTGCCGGTATTATGCAGACTTTGGGCTTCCCGCTCATTCGGCAAGGGAACACCATTCAGATTCCTGGAATGACCCTGGATGTGGCCGAAGCCTGTAGCGGATTTAAGAAGCTGTTGGCCTTTTTCTGCTTTGCGGTGCTTTACGGCTGGTTTTTTGCACTGCCTCGAAGGCGTTGGCTTCTACTTACCCTTTTGGCGCTGCCGGTGGCATTAACAGCCAATGTGGTGCGCATCGCCGGTCTTATCTTTATTGGAACGGAGTTCGGTGAGCATGCCTTTCATATTGCACACGAGTATGCCGATTTCTTCGTGATCGCGCTCTCTTGTGTGCTGTTTCTCACGGTGGGCAAGTACATGGGATGCGACAGAAGCCGGTTTGCACTGGAGAAAGCCCAAGAACGGCCTGCGGAGGCGGAGGTCGCGTTACATGGAGGTTAGAGGGGGAACATATGCAGCAAAGACGCTATAGCTTTTTGATTTGTGCCCTTCTGCTATTGGGGTTGGGGGCCAATTTAGGGTTTGGACGGCTGAAATTCGCCACACCGCACCCGGTGCCCATCGAGAACTTCCCACGCCATATCGGCGATTGGGTTTGTGTGGCAGACGATCCGGTAGACCCAGCCGTTCAAAAGGCGCTACCTACCGCCACCATCATTCAAAGGGAGTATCGAGACCCACTGGGGCATGTCGTTACCCTTGAGCTGATTACGGGAAAGAGTTACGACGATTTTCATGACCCTAATGTCTGCTTCCCGGCGCAAGGATGGACCCTTTTCGACCATAAGATACTCAATTGGAACGGGCAAGAGGTCAACTTTATGAAGGCCACACTCAACGGCTATACCGAAGATTTCGCCTACTACCTGGCCGGAGGCTATCTCGCTCAAATCCCCATGGGCGGCATCGCCCAAAAGAAGTTCTATGCCTGGCGCAAGTTGCTGACAGGGGAGGGAGGCGGCTCTTTAGTGGTACGCATGAGCAACACCGAAGGGCCGGGCAGCGTGGACGTGTTAAAACGCTTCGCACTGACCATTCAGCCTATCGTTAACGCTTTGGTGAAAGAAAAGAGATGAGCACAGAGAGCTTGCCAGAGGCGGCAAAACGGCCGCTAACCACAATTCAGCCACCCAAAAGGTGGCAGTTTATAGATTGGAAGGAGCTATGGCGATATCGTGATCTCCTTCTCGCTCTGGCCGGAAAGGATATTCGTTTGCGCTACCGCCAAACCATTTTGGGCGTGGCCTGGGTCATTATTATTCCCCTCATCTCGGCGGGCATCTTTACCTTTGTCTTTGGGCGTGTGGCCAAGTTGCCCAGCGATCATGTGCCCTATATTCTATTCGCCTTTGTGGGCACCATGGCGTGGAACCTTTTCAACAGCATTATAACCAACTCCATCGCAACGCTTTTGGGCAACGCTAACATGATCTCCAAAATCTACTTTCCGCGCCTGATCTTACCGTTATCTACGGCGTTAGGCAGCCTGTTAGATTTCAGTATCGGCCTGTGTCTGCTTATTGTGTTGCTTATTTCTTACCATGTAAGTGTTCACTGGACGATACTGCTGTTTCCTTTCTGGCTTTTCCTTTTGCTGATCATGGCGCTCGGCATCGGGTGCATCAGCTCCGCCGGTGCGGTGCCCTATCGGGATGTGCGCCAGGTTATGCCGGTGCTTCTCAACATTCTGCTCTACGCCAGCCCGGTGGCCTACGGAGCTAATGTTGTGCACGGTAAGTTGCATGCCATCTACATGCTGAACCCGTTGGCGGTGATTTTGCAAGGTTTCCGGTGGGCGGTTTTTGGGGTTTCTCCGCCCTCTTTAGGCAGCATTGTGTACGCGGTGGTCTGTGCCGTGGCGATCTTTGTGGGAGGCGCCATGGTGTTTAGGAACGTGGAACGAAGTTTTGCCGATGTTATTTAGGGCTATCCAAAAAAGACCGGATAGCCCTGCACGGCGCTACCGACCCAGGCGCCCATAAGCCCCCACAGAATGCCGGCAACGGCAAAATGTCCCAAGGCCAAGCCGAGAAAAAAGGGAATGAGCCGCCGATAAAGTGACATGCCCCCGTAGCGAAGCACAAGCGATTTAATGATCCAAACCACCAGAAACGGCCCCCAAATAAGCGATCCATAGCTACAGGTCATTACATAGCCTATGGGGTGGAACCAAAAGCCGGTAAAGCGAATGCGATACCACCAAAGCAAGAAGGCGATAAGGGCCCCGATGACGGTGGCGTAGATGCGCGGAATGTCGGGAAGTTTCGGAGTTTTCATATAGCCGGTGGCGGCGCTATACTCCGGTTCCGTTAACCATTGACCCCATATCTCTCCACGCAGTTGCACGACCCCATGTTGATAGTAGGGCACGAGATGGTTATACCAGCCGAGTATAATGCCTACCACGACCGCCAAGGCCAGAAACTGAAAGAGTTTGGCCGCACGAATCTTCACACGGCGTGCTATCTCTAAACTCTCTATCTGGTAACCGGTCATTTCAGGAAAGTAACCTCTGGCCAGAAACACAAACAGCGCCCATATGGTTAAGGTGGAGGGGCTGTTGCGGGCAAACGGGGCCGAGCCAAAGGTATAAAGAAAGAAGGCCTTTTGTTGCTGATAGGGAAACAGCCAGATGAGCGGCACACCGGCTTCGGCGCGAAGTCGGCCGTAAACCATGGCGACGGCTACAACGAGAGCGAGATAGGCTAGCGCGATCCACCAGCCCATTCCGGCCACCCACATATAGCCCCAGGTGATGAGAAACCCACCGAAAAAACCTAGCCAAAGCCGACGATAACGCGTGTTGACGATGGTGCTAGACACGGCGCTCTCTCCATCCTCAAGGCCAAAGCCTTTCACCTCTGCGCCCTTTTCCTTGTGCCAAGCCGCTCTCCAGGCCTCTTTAAGGCGGCGTCGCGCTAACCAGATCAGCAGCACGGCGAGCACCATGTAGGCGCCTATGCCCTCTTCCTGAAAGTAAGGCAACAGGCCGGGCGACGCACCGTGTGCTACCCCGAAAACCGCTGCCAGCTTCAGCACAAAGTAAGATACCCATACCGTAAGACTTATCTCTGTAGAAACCAGAAAACCTAACCCGATAAGTTCGGGGCGGATGTGAAAAATAAGCGGTTTCATCTCGCTCCAAGGAGGCGAGTTGAAGAGGGGGGAGAGATCGAACTGTTTGCCTATGGCGGGAAAGGCCGGAGCCAAAGCGTGTGCAATATTGATAAGATTATATACGGCTGCAAGCGCGAAGCCAGACCACATCAACGGGTTACGAAAGAAAGGAGGGCCTTGGGCATCCGTTTGCGACATCTCAAGAGGCAGTGCAACGAGAGGGAAGGAGAGCCGTTCGTCATCAGCCCAGGCATGGTAGAGCAGCCCCATAAGGCTTGCCAAGCACCACCAGAGTGCCAAAAAGAAGCCAAGCCAGCAGAGACACGGAACGATCCAGAGATGCCATGGCACCACACCGTTAGGTGCACCTTCGTAGAGGTGCTTGATGGCCTGCAGATCGTGAGGAGCTAGCCACTTCGGCAGGTAGGCTCGATTGGGGACAATATCTTTGGTTTTCAGATAGAAGGGGAGGGTTATTAAAGAGAAAAGGAATTGGGTTACCCCAATGCCCATGATGGTTGTGCTGACGGTTACAAAGAGGAAAACGGTGAGTAGCTCTGCCGTTGAAAAGAGGCCAGCTTTACGAAGGTTACGAAACAGGGAGTTGAGGGCGATAAGCAGCGCTAGGGCCGCAAGGCCGGGTATGGCGGGCACGCTTTCGGTAATCTGGGTAGCCAATACCATGATCTCGGAACGCCTCACCCAAAAGCCCGCCAGGAGCGACAGCAGCAGTGCCAGTACGAATGCGCGTTTTGAAAGACCTTGATCGTTTCCCAAAGATGGTGTTGCGACTCCTCTCCGATACAGTTCCTGCATTCTATGGTACCTCGAAAAAGGTCATTTTCGAGATCGCTGTTTGTCACAGATACTTTTGTAGATAGGGCTTATATGTCGTCTTTGGCTAAAAACCAAGATATTCTTGTCAATAAGTAACCTGTTTCGACTTAGAGCCTTGGAGCAGAGGCCCTTTGGGACACGCTAAAAATTTTCTCCAATAGTAGTTGACAAACGTCTACATATTTTGGTTTAATAAGAGGGCTAGGAAGAAAGCGCCTAGACCCTGTGGAATCGGGGGCTAGGTAGAAGGAGAACGAAAAATGCCCAAGGAGCAACAGGAGCTATCGGCGTTTAGACTGCGGACGGAAAAGCGCTCCTCTATCTCAGAGAAGTTGCCCGTTCTTTCGGAAGCCTCGGAGGCTGTAGTGATAGAAAGACGGGGTAGCGCAAGAGACACGGTCAAACAGATGCTGGTCGCAACGCCCATAGAGCCTCGGTCTACAACGCTGCAGGATACTTCTCCTATGCTGTCTGCAGGTACTTCATCGGAAATCGAGTGGGACGGAATTATGGAATGGGCTCAGGAGCGTGCCGCACGGCACTACGTGCTTGAGCGCTGCAAAAAGCATGTCTACATTGAGTGCGGCGAGGTGGCGCGCCTTACGGGTTGGCCGGGGCCTAGGGTGCGGCGCTTCATTTTGGAGGTACAAGACGAGTGGCGGCAGATTCAAGGTATTCGCCCCCGTGGCCGTCCACGCAAAAGCCTCTAGAACGCTTCTGTGTGATGCCCTCACGGTGCGCTCCGTGTATTCTGCGAAAAAGCCGGCTAAGGGTTACCAACTGTTGACAGATATGCACGCAAATGCTGAAGGGGATAGGCCTTGTGCCTACCCCTATTTGGGGCATGGTTTGAACAGCGGTTTACGAACCTAGGCGTTTGGTGGTGGGAGCGCTCGATCGTAGCGGGCGAGGCTCGCTTCGCGCGAGCGACCGGTGCGCTCGTAAAGGATGATAAGGGAATCGTAGAGGCGGTTGGGTTGGTCGCTCTCTTCGCCAACGGCAAGGGTGAGTGCGTTGAGAAACTCTCGCTCGGCCGCCTCGAAATTGCCTTGAGCCAAGTAGGTATTTCCGAGGACTTCACGCGCCTTAGGATCGTAGGGATCGTCAAAAACGGCGACATGCCAGAGGGGGTCACTACGAAAGCGCGCATCGGCATAACGACTATATTGCACCAAGGCGTCGGCAGCGACTTCGTAGATGTCGGCTTCCGGATGGTCTGCACCGAGGTCCCATTCCCAAGTTCGTGTGCACAGCGGGATAAGATGGTTTAAAACCGCCCACCACTCTTCCGTCGCTCTTGCAAGGTCTCCTCTTTCCCGATAGACATCGGCCATGAGATAGCAGGGGTCACCGAACCAAGGGGCGGCCTCGGCAGCCCGATGAAAATAGTCGAGTGCCCGCTCGTCGTCGTTATTAGCCCGACGCCGACATCCAAGATGGCACAGACTGAGGGCGGCTTGCGGGTCGGATTCAACGATGGCGAGATGCAGTTCGGTTTCGTTGCGCGGACAGGGGGTATCTTTGTAGTGCGCAAGCCCGAGGTGGGCAAGCAACTGATACTGTTCTGGGTCGTAAAGCTCCATCTCGGCCCACTGTTCTTCCAGTTCATAACGCCCAACGAGAGCGCAATGGCGGAGAAAAGCTCCAAAATCGGAGGCCACAGGGCGTAGAAACATCTCATCTTCGTCCCAATAGAGCACCGGCCATTGGTCTACCTCGGTCTTCTGCAGCGGCGCATAGAAGCCATAAAGGCCGCCCTCATCTACGGCGCGTCCAAAGGGCAACAGCTGGGGAAGCATGCCATATTCTCTGCCGCTGCCGGCGAGAATGGCGTCGAGCGTGAAAAATTCGCAGTGACCGAGAAACGGTTGTTCTTGCTGCCGATAAAGACTCCGAAACAGTTCTGGCAGGCGAAGCTGCCAAAACCGCTCTAAAGCGCGAAGAGCTGCGTCCGTCGCGGCCTGTCGGCGTTCCTCTCTTCGGCTCATATGTTCGATTGTCTCCAAAAATGCATAAGGTTGTACCTATTGGCCTATGTAGCGATGAAAAGCGCCCTTTACAGCCATTATGCCTCTGCAGAAATTGCTGGTGCCGTTAATATATCGGCTATAATCGGCTTTCTGCTTAGCTCTTTTTGAATGAGTTGCCGTAGTAAAAATATGCGCGAGGCGAACAGGCGCTTCCTCGAAAGCCTCTGGTCAAAGTATACCTGAATAACTGTATGCGCTAGACGCTTTTGCCGCAATCAGTACGTAATATTTGAAAGAAAGCGCCAAAATAGAATAGAGTGCTGCGGCTACCGCACAACGATGTGCAGGAGAAAAAGCCATGAATACCGGATTAACAACTACCAAAGCCCCCTTTATTGAGGAAGCACGAGGAACAGGGCAGCTCTTTATAACGCAGCCCTATGCCCTCTATTGCGAGGAGAACCACGAGGCTTGGCGACAGCTCTACAGGCGCATGATCCCCTTGTGGCAACGCTATGCGAACCCGCACTTTTTGAAAGGGCTGCAATGCCTGTGTTTGCCCCCCGATCGGGTGCCAAAGCTGGAGGAGGTGAACCGCTTCCTCGAACCGCTTACCGGATTTCGTGCGAAGGCGGTAAGCGGCTACGTGCCGGCCTTCCTTTTCTTCGATTGTCTGCGGAACCGAGAGTTCCCAACGACGATCACGGTGAGGTCGCTAGAAAACCTTGACTATCTGCCTGAACCCGACATCTTCCACGACGTTGCCGGCCATGTGCCGATGCACACCGACCCGGCTTTCGCAGAGACGCTTGTGCGACTCGGCGATTGTGCCCATACTGCCGTAGAGATGGTGGCGGGAATGGGCAATGCGAAGGAGCAGCTGCGCCGACTTACCAATATCCTGAAAGCGTTTGCCCGATTCTTCTGGTTTACCATTGAGTTTGGGCTTATGAGCACGCCAGAAGGGCTGAAGGTCTATGGGAGCGGCCTGTTAAGCTCGTATGGGGAGATCGTGCACAGCATCGAATCGCCAGAGGTGCAGCGCTATCCTTTACAGATCGAGTGGGTGATCAATCAGGCGTTTGAAATAGACCACTATCAGCCGCTGCTGTTTGTGGTGGAGAGTTTCGATCATCTCTACCAACTGGTAGATACGCTAGAGAGATGGATGCGGGAGGGGCGGCTTAACAATGTCGCTCCCGGTGAGCCTACGATGCGTGAGAGTGACTTGCAAAGTTTCCTGCATGTTGCCGGTAACGGGGGTCAACGGGCATGATGCGCGATGCCCTTCATACGGTTCGCGATATTCGTCTGGTGCGTCCAGATGATGCTGACTACATCGCCTATCGGCGTCGTATGGCCGATCTGCGTCCCTCCCGGGGTGGGCCGCGCCAGGCTGGCGAGATGTTGGGCGGTCTGGTGGAGCAGGCGGTACGACATTGGCTTGGAAAGCAGGTTCCTTTACAGGAGGAGCGTATCCTCAGTTGGGAACAGCGTCTTGCAAATGGGCGACATGGCCGTCTCTATAGGGAGCTAGATGCCGTTTGGCCTATTGACCCAGAATCGCTCTGCCTTTTCGAGATCAAGTTCACCACAAAGGAGCGCATGGCGATGGGGGTGGGGCTCGATCAGCTGGATGCGGCTGCAGAGATTCTAGCCCGATCAAAGCAGGTTCGCTATCTTCTCTTGCGGCTCGTTTACGTGGGAGCGGAGCCGGTTCCGGTGCTGGTGGAGGAGGGCGTCGGCCTTGAGGGGAAGTCTGAGGAGCTTTTAGTGGTGCCGCCTACCGAAGAGTACGAGGAGTTAGGTGTGATATGGGTTCCTCCGGCGGCCGTGGAAGAGAGCACCGCAGAGCTTGGTTTGGAGCTACCGGCAAACTGGCTTGAACCGGAAGCGCGTGAGGGAGCTGTAGAGGACCCGGAGCGGGATGCTTGGCGCTTCTATGTAGAGAGTGCCCAAGAGGCAACATCGGTGGAAAACCCCTTAGCGGCGGCGCTGAAACGTTTATTAGCGGAAGAAGCTCAGGAAGAAGATAAGAGGGGCCTCTCGCGATGAGAAGCCCCTCTAAGACGGACTTCGGCTTTTCGCTACTCCGGCGTAGGTTTAAGGCCGATTACCTCGCGCAGGCGCGGGTTGTTTCGTTGTTGGCGCAGCTTTGCGAGGGCGGAAGACTCGATTTGGCGGACGCGCTCACGGGTTAAACCGAGGGCGTTGCCTACCTCCTCTAGGGTGCGTGGTTCCGCGCCATCCATTCCGAAGCGGAGGATGATCACGTCGCGCTCACGAGGGGTTAGCTCGGCAAGCACCTCCATGAGGGCATCACGCACGGCCATATGGGCGGCCTCTGTGGCCGGGTTGTGGGCATCGCCGGCCGGAATAAGGTCGGCCAGGCGGTTCTCACCCTCTTCGCCCACCGGCATCTCCAGAGAAAGCGGCTCCACAGAGCTGCGCAGCAACTCGGTCAGTTTCTCCTCCGGCATGCCGAGTTCTTTAGCCAACTCGGCACGTGAGGGGGCGCGCCCTAGCCGCTGACGCAACGCAAGGCGCGTTTTGTTGATGCGCCCCAGCGTGTCGGTAACGTGTACCGGCAGACGAATGAGCCGCGACTGATCGGCGATGGCGCGCGTGATGGACCGGCGAATCCACCAGATAGCGTAGGTGCTAAATCGGTAGCCACGCCGATAGTTGAAGCGGTCTACCGCGCGCATAAGGCCGATGGCACCCTCTTGCATGAGGTCTTCTATCGGCATGCCGTGCCCGAGATAGCGACGTGCTACCGAGGCCACGAGACGAAGATTGGCCAGCACGAGGCGCTCTTTTGCCCGTCGCTCCAGCTCTTTGTCTCCGGTCTGACGGGCCGTCTCGATTTGGCGAGCCAGCTCGATCTCCTGCTCGTGGGTAAGCAAAGCCATTTTCCCGGCGCGTCGAAGCCAAGCTTGTGCGCTCTCTTCCAGCTCGCCGGCATCGGCTACCGCTTCCTCACCCGTCGCCAAGCAAGGCTCCGAAATCTCTATCTCTTCTACAGAATCCTCTATTTCTGAAGGGGACAACGCCTCGGTCGTCTCCTCCAGCTCATCCAAGTTGCGCTCCAGAACGCCTAATTCATACATCTCTACCATCTCCAGGGGCATCGCGCCTCCCTCCTAAAACTATCAACAAATTTTTCTTTGAACTCGTTTATCTCTTGCAGCCTACGCCTCTCGCCTCACTACCGTGGTACACCGATTCCTATCGTGGGATCGTTCCAAATCATTATATACGTGTTTTTACGTGCCTAAGTCGTGAAAGCGCCTTCTAACGATGACATATTTTCACGAAGACCCTGCTTTTCCTACGCGCGATATATAGACATAATTCACGGAGGAAAAGTTTCAGTAGAATAGGGCACCAAAACTTAGGGTTGGTTTAGGGCAAACCAGGCATCGGTAGGTTGCTGTGCCCAGTAGAAGCCGTTAAGCGAAAACCATTTGGCATGCCCATCGGCCAAGGTCACCACAGCACCTCCATTATGGCGCGGGTCTGGTCTGCCCCAATAGTCTGCATCCGGCTGTGAAGGCGGAAGCAGATAGGTGCTAACATGGTTCGGCGGCGGCCTACCGATAATGCCTTTCGCATCGGCCATCATCACGGTGTGGGCGGGCTGCTGAATGGCCGCCAACGAAACTCCCGGCGCGTTGTTCAGGGTGTAGATGTTGTTCACAACGACACCAAGGTTTAGGTAGTAGGCATTCCAACCATATTGGCAAACCGGCTTGCCATAACTATTGTACTGTTGCAGATTAGAGGATGGACATATCCATATCTGCTTATTGCGCACATAAGGGTCGAGCAGATCATGCCAGTTTAAAAACACGAATGGCGAAAGCGATGTTGCCGCTAGCGGTAACCGCTCGTCGTAATCTTGGGCATACATTTGGGTTGCAAGCCCCATTTGTCGCATGTTAGAAAGGCAGACCGTTTGTCGTGCCTTTTCGCGCGCCTGCTCGAATACAGGGAAGAGAATGGCAGCAAGCACGGCGATAATGGCGATCACCACAAGCAGCTCTATGAGCGTGAAGCCCGTATTTTTGTCTCTCTGCATTCTCCCCGTTCCTCCCCCGGCCTGTTCCGGAGCGTGCATTATGACATACAAAGCCCCGCTCCTACAAGAGAGAAACGGGGATTCCCTTTTGTGCATTATGGCTATACGCATAAGAAGCCTCCACTGTTCCTAAGGAACCCCGTGCGCAGGCGCAAAATTTGATTGTGGTCTCTTTCTCCAAAAACTTTACCTCGTTGAGGTACGAGGGGTGGCGAGGAGGTTGGGAAACTAGGGAGCGCTGCTCCTCATAAAAGTGACGGCGCTTATCGAGGCCTTTGAGGTATCATACTTTTCCATAACAGCCTGCAACCTTATTGCCTAAGGAAGATAGCATGACAGACGAAGAACGGAATCGGCCGCATTTTGAAACCCTCTGCGCGCATTTTGCTGAAGACCCCTCCAAGTTTCATGGTGCTGTGATCCCACCCATCTTTCAAAACTCACTGTTCACTTTTCCTACCTATGAAGAGCGGGCGACAAACTATCAGCTAGAGCCGACGGAGATCGAGGAGGCCGCCGGGGGAGTCAGCCGTTTTTACGACTACACGCGCGTGACGAACCCAACCACCGATATCGTGGAGCGC
>NZ_DATGLN010000057.1:0-4104 GCF_035294165.1 Chthonomonas sp. | reverse complement strand
GGGCTACATCTCCCCTTACTTCGTCACCGACACCGAGCGTATGGAGGCCGTCCTCGAAAATCCCTACATCCTCATCTATGAGAAAAAGATTAGCTCCGCAACCGATCTCATCCCCTTGCTGGAGAAGATCGCGCAGCAGCGCCGGCCAATCGTCATCATCGCAGAGGATGTAGATGGAGATGCCCTCGCAACTCTCGTGCTTAACCGCATCCGTGGAACCCTCAGCTGCGCTGCCGTCAAAGCTCCCGGCTTTGGTGACCGTCGCAAAGCCATGCTCGAGGATATCGCCATCCTCACCGGTGGCAAATTCATCAGCGAGGACCTAGGCGTCCAGCTTAAGAATGTAGATTTCTCCTACCTCGGGACCGCGGAAAAGGTGATCATCGGCAAAGAGGAGACCACCATCATTAATGGTGGTGGCACCGAGGCCGCCATCATGGGGCGGATCAATCAAATCAAGCGTCAGATCGAAGAGACGGAAAGCTCCTACGATAAGGAGAAACTGCAAGAGCGTCTCGCCAAGCTCGCCGGTGGTGTGGCCGTCATCAAAGTGGGCGCAGCTACCGAAACGGAACTGAAAGAGAAGAAACACCGCTTTGAGGATGCCCTTAGCGCCACCCGCGCTGCCGTAGAGGAAGGCATCGTGCCTGGCGGTGGTGTTACCCTGCTCAATGTGCAATCGGCTCTCGATAACCTTAAAGCGGATACCCAAGACGAGCAGCATGGCATCAATATCGTCCGACGTGCCCTCGAAGAGCCGCTGCGGCAAATCGCCGAGAACGCCGGCTTCGAGGGGAGTGTCGTAGTAGAAAAGGTGAAAACGTTGCCGAAAGGGCACGGTTTCAACGCCGCTACCGAGGAGTACGGCGACATGATCGCTGCCAGCGTCATTGACCCAGTAAAGGTAACCCGCTTCGCGCTGCAAAACGCGGCATCCATCGCCAGTCTCGTTCTCACCACCGAAGCGCTGGTGGTGGAGAAACCCGAGAAGAAACCGGCCAACGGCGCCAACCCGCCCGGCGGCATGGACTACGATATGTAAACCGGCTCAAAAATCACACTCCCTCTCCATACTGGAGAGGGAGTTTTTTGTTGCCCGACACTTTATTCTATCCATTCCGCTTCGAGCCAAACCGGTGCCCGATTCATTAAGATACGACGCTGCCGTGGCGTCACCTTTTCGAGTGTCTCCGGTTTTGGAGTATAGCCTGGCCATGGGCCGGCGTCCTCGCGCCCAAAATTCATGATAATCGTCTTTCTCGTTTTCTGCGAGGGATTCGGACGCCCATTGTGCATCAGCGCCTCGTTAAACAGAATGATGTCCCCAATCCGCACATCGTCAAAAATATGCTGCGCCGGCAGGTCCACCCTTTCGCGAGTATCAAGGTCGAATTGCGCCCGGTGAGATCCGGGAATAACTACGAACTCCCCCTCGTTCGGCCCCACATCGCTCATGCAGTAGAACACCTTTACCATTGGGCAACAAAATATTCCGTTTACCACATGCCCGGTGGGGTGCGCACGTACCCCCCGATGCCATTCCCCACCTCTGTACCCTGGATAGGTGTAGTATAGCTCATTATCAATATGCTTATAGTCCTCTCCTAACAACTCCACCAGCAACGGCTCGACTGCCGGGTGATCCAGAAATCGAGCAAACTTTGGGTCGGCATCAATCACCCGCGATACCGGCCTATTTAACTGATGCTGCATCCTACTCGGTTCGTCTGCATTTAGCCGATGTACGTCTGTCTTCTCCACCTCGTCCATCCATCGCGTATATTCAGCGATCTCCGTCGGTGTCAACGCACCACGTAGATGCAGAAAACCCTGCACATCAAATGCGAATCGCTGATCTTCGTTCATTTTTATGCCTCCTACGAGAACCGTCGTTCTTGACGTAGAATCTACCTTATCCTGCCCACTTCCTATTAGCCCATTCGCTTTGCCATCACAAATTTTTTTCTCTTGCGTTCTGCCTTTCCATAGTGCTATAATTCGCGATATATTCTGCACCCTCTGAACTTGATGTTGTACTTCTCATCGGTAACGATGTGCCCCATCTCTGCCTTGATTGCGGCGAAAAGTTTCTCGTAGATACCCGCGCACCGGTGGATAGTTGCCCAAAATGCGGCTCGACCTCCTTCTCCGATACGTTCCGCCTCGAAGGCCGAACCTGCCCCTATTGCAAAACAGGAGTATTCGCATGTGTGCCTGATTTCTACCTCGTTCCGTAACCTAGTTCCGGTAGCAGTACACCTCAGAGGCTTGGTTTAGGCAAAAGTTAACAAAGAGATTGACGATTAGCAGATACCACCGATCTATCTTTGCCCTTTAAGCCTTTCACTGTTCCTACATAGGGCGATGGGCAAAGCACGTAGGAGGGCATTTTGCTGTCGCCTCCCTAGTAGAGAAGCTATATTTGACGCTTCTCTCGAAGTAGAATGCCGAGACGAAAAAATTCAGAAAAGAGGTTTTTCGAAATCCTCTCGCGAATTTATTTCGAAACACCTATGAGGAGAAACGGTGACCGTGAGACTAAGACATCTGGCGATCATTTTGCTGCCACTTATTTTATCGCACGGCGAGGTAGGCTTATCCCAAACTAGCTCTACTTCAACGCAAGCCCGACGTTTTTATTACACCCTCACTCAACAGGCCATTACAAGTGGTGGCGTCTACGACAGCGCCGGTCATCTCATCCGCGTTCTCTGGCAAATGCAGCCTACTCCATCCGGCAAACACACTGTGCTATGGAACGGTCTCGACATGAGCGACCAACCGGCACCTTCGGGAAGTTATCATCTAGTGGTGGCTGTAAACTATAGTGTTTACCGTAATGTCGGTGTCATTGGGAATAGTGGGCAGCCGCCGAATGCACAAGGCCATACGCCGGCAAGCATTCTCTCCGTTGCCACCGATCAAGAGGGCAATATCTATACCGCTAACGGTTGGGACGAGGCTGGCGCCGACTTCAAGAGGTGGGATAAATACGGCCATTCCGTCTACGATGCGCATTTCCAAATTCGCAACGGTAAACCGAATGGCATCCCCTACGCCATCGCTGTGGATGACCGCTACATCTACTGCACTGTCGGCGGATGGGCTTCCCCTCCCTGGAACGAGCGGCAGCAGATCGAGCGCTTTCGTCTTAGTGATGGACAGGAAGTCCCCTTTTCCGGTCAGCATCTCGTAGATGGCCATATTCAAATCTATGAATGGCCGAGCCACCACCTTCCCCCGAACACGCCACCTGATGCAGCGGAGCTGTTGAAAACACCTTTGCGAGGTATCGCGGTGAATCAATATAACCTCTTCGTTACCGACCTTCTCGGCAATCGAGTGTGGCGTTTCGACAAAGAAAGCGGCGATCTCTTGGGCAGCTTCTCTGTACCCACTCCCCGGGCTATCACGGTAGACGCCCAGGGGCAGATTTGGGTTAGTGCGCGTAAGCACGAAATTCGCGTCTACTCTACCACCGGCCAGCAACTCGCTGCGCCAATCCACGATCTATCAGAAGCAGTCGAGATCGCCTTCAGCCCTTTGAACAAACTCTATGTGGCCGATACCGGAGCGGGACAGGTAAAAATATACGCAATTCACGGTCTCGAAGCCCATCAAATCGGCATTCTTGGTCAAAAGGCAAAAGCTGGCGATCGCTCTCCTGGTCGCTTCTTTCATCTCACCGGCATAGCCATAGCTCCAGATAGCAGCATTGTTACTACACAAACAGAACCCATATCCGGCGCCAGATTGGCAAAATGGTCACCAACGGGTAAGTTGCTGTGGGAACAGTGGTGCACCGAATTTGTTTCCCTCGGGATCAACGCTTTGAACGACCCCACTCTCTTTCTTTCCATGAGTGGGCATCTGTTTCATCTCGACGATTTTGAACATGGAAAAAGTCGTTATGTCGCCGATGGCCTGAACGATCCGGTGCGCTATCATAGCGACGTACACGGTGTGCCTCGTATTCTTACTTTTCAAGGCCACCACTTTCTCTTTCTGCCTACCGGAGACGGCGTTCAAGTCTACCGACTTGAAGGGCATACCCTCCATCTTGCTGCACTTGTAGGAGGTCGTGACCCCGATGCAACCGGGCAA
>NZ_DATGLN010000056.1:0-10131 GCF_035294165.1 Chthonomonas sp. | reverse complement strand
GCCGCCCAAACCGGCGAGATAGGCGATGGCAAAATCTTTGTGACCCATGTGGAGGAGGCCATTCGCATCCGTACAGGCGAGCGAGGGGAAGCCGCATTGTGAGGTATACTTTCACAAGCTCATCGAAGCCGAGTAAGAGGGTTATTGTCGGGGCTTCGGGGCTGATGGGGATTGAAACGAAACAGGATTGAAACCAATGATGTCATCGGACGAGCAAAAACGCCGTATCGAAATCTACGATACCACCTTGCGAGATGGCTCGCAAGGGGAGGGGATTAGCTTCAGCGTTGAGGACAAGGTTCGCATTGCGCGCCGCCTTGATGAGTTTGGGATGGATTTTATCGAGGGGGGCTGGCCCGGCTCTAACCCGAAAGATGTGGCCTTTTTCGAGCAGATGCGGGAGGTGAAGTTGCGCCATGCTCGGCTAACCGCTTTTGGCTCGACACGTCGTGCCGGGGTGCGACCGGAGGAGGACTCCCAGATTCGCTCGTTGATCGAGTCGGGTGCCTCGGCCATCACCATTGTGGGAAAGTCGTGGGATGCCCACGTCATCCATGCCCTGCGGGTAAGCCTTGAAGAGAACCTGGCCATGATCGCGGAGAGTGTGGCCTATCTCAAGAGGCATGTGCCGATGGTGCTCTACGATGCCGAGCACTTCTTCGATGGGTACCGCGCGAACCCTGCCTATGCCTTGCGATGTCTGCAGGCAGCGTTCGAGGCAGGTGCCGACCGAATTGTGTTGTGCGATACGAACGGTGGCTCTCTTCCGCAGAGCATCGCGGCCATTGTGCGCGAGGTGCGCCAGGCCCTGCCGGAGGCACAACTCGGCATCCATACGCACAACGATTCGGCCTGCGCTGTGGCAGGCGCTCTGGCAGCCGTGGAAGAGGGAGCGATGCAGGTGCAGGGTACCATCAACGGGTATGGAGAGCGCTGTGGCAACTGCGACCTGGTGCCGGTGATCGCCGCCCTTCGCTTCAAAATGGGCTACGACTGCCTCTTGCCCGATTCACCACGACACCTTACGGCTCTTTCGCAGTATGTGGATGAGATAGCCAATATCGCCCCGGATACGCGCCGACCCTATGTGGGGCGAAGCGCCTTCGCCCACAAGGGAGGGCTGCATGCCGACGCGGTGCTGAAAGGGGCAAGCTATGAACATATTCATCCGGAGGCGGTGGGCAACACACGCCGCTTGCTTGTTTCCGAACTCGCCGGCAGCAGCAGCATCGCCGGCAAGGCCGCCGAGTTCGGCATTCGGCTCGATAAAAAGTCGCCTGAAGCCCGGCACCTCATGCATGTGGTGGCCGAACATGAGCACGCCGGCTATAGCTACGAGGGCGCCGAAGCCTCTTTTGAGCTGTTGTTACTGCGAACCCTCGGTCTGTATAAGCCGCCGTTTACGCTGAAAGGCTTTCGATGCATCACCGAAAAGCGCGGTACCGACAAGCAGCCGATTACGGAGGCCACCGTGAAGGTAGAGGTCAACGGCCAAGAACGCCTGACGGTGGCGGAGGGCGATGGGCCGGTGCATGCCCTCGATGGAGCCTTGCGACAGGCGCTTTTGGAGTTCTATCCGGCTTTGGAGCGGATCAAACTGACCGATTTCAAAGTGCGCGTGATTAACGGGCGTGCCGGGACGGCGGCCAAAGTGCGCGTGATTATCGACTCCACCGATGGCGAACAAACTTGGTCTACTGTGGGTGTCTCGGAAAACGTGATCGAAGCGAGTTGGTTGGCTTTGGTAGATAGCGTGGTGTACGGGCTGATCCGCAGCGAACGGCTTTATGAAGCCCTTTCACAACCGCCTGTTCTCGCCGATAGCGCCGCCTCGGTATCGGAGAGCGCAACCTCATGAGCTTTCAAAAGGCGATGCTCTAGGGAACAGGCGATGGTGGAACGTTATACCGTTGCCATCCGCGAGCTTCCCGATACCGAGCGACCGCGTGAGCGCCTAAAACTCTACGGGCCGCAGGCTCTCTCCGACAAAGAGCTTTTGGCCATTCAACTGCGCATCGGCACGCGAGAGCTTTCTGCCCTCGGTTTGGCCGAGCATCTGCTTAAAGAGTTTCGCGGGCTTGGAGGCATCGCGAGGGCGCACCTGGAGGATTTAAAGCGCGTTAAGGGCGTAGGCGAGGTCAAGGCCATCGAAATCGCCGCCACCGTGGAGCTTGGCCGGCGAATTATGGTGTTGGAAGAGACCCCGCGCCCCAAAATAACCTCTCCGCGCGATGTCGCCAACCTCTTAATGCCGGAGTTGCGTTACGAGGCTAGAGAGCATTTCAAGAGCGTTCTCCTCGATACGAAAAACCAGGTTATTAAGATTTCCTCTGTCTCCACAGGCACCCTCGACTGCAGTTTAGCGCATCCACGCGAAGTGTTTAGAGAGGCCATCATTCACAACGCCGCCGCCATTATTGCGGTTCACAACCACCCAAGTGGCGACCCCACACCCAGCGTCGAGGATAGAAAAGTGACCGAACGGCTGCTAGAGGCCGGCAAAATTGTTGGAATCGAACTTCTCGATCATATCGTTATTGGCGCCCAACAGTATATCTCCTTTAAAGAACGGGGTTGGATTGATTAGCCGTTGCTCCGCGGCCTGAGAGTCCAGGAAGCGGTGGGACTGTAGAAACAAAACCGCCTAGAGCCGAAAATGGAAGAAGGTGATTCCGGTTTTGGGTCGGAACGCAAGTGGTGCCCATTTTCATGCTTCGGGGGCGGCTTTTGCACGGGATTCAACAAATAGCCCGATGGTGTATTGGGGGTGTCATCGTTGGCCGAGTTGTTTGCTTTCTCGGCCAAGCCGGCGCTGCGCCTGCCAACCCTCTCCCGAAACTGAGTGCCAAAGCAGCCGTTGTTATGGACGCCGACTCGGGCCGGTTGCTGTTGGCCGTTCACCCCGATGAACCGCTGCCGCCGGCCAGCACCACAAAAATTGTGTCCGGCATGTTGTTTGCCCAGGCGGTTCCTCCCGATCGCCTCGTCCCCATCTCCTCTTACGCTGTCGGCCTTCCTGGCGATCGTTTGGGCTTAAAAGCTGGAGAGAGGGTTCCGGCGCGCGATCTCCTTTATGCCATGCTGTTGATCAGCGCCAACGATGCGGCGGAGGCTGCTGCCGAAAGTGAGAACGGCATCCTTGAGGCAAAGCAGGGTGGCCTTGAGATGAAAAACGCCCCTGCTGCCCCTTTCGCCGGTTTAATGAATGCGCTGGCACAAAAGGTGGGAGCGCATCGTTCTCACTTTGTGAACCCAACGGGTTTGCCGGCGCCCGAGCAGGTGAGTACGGCGCGCGATTTGGCGCTTTTGGCGCGTGCGGCCTTGTCCGTTCCGGCATTTGCGCAGGCCGTGCGCACCAAAACCTATGTCCTTCGCCTGCCGGGGGAGAGCAGGCCACGGGTGTTGGTGAACACGAACCGACTGTTGTGGACGCTGCCTGGGGCCTACGGGGTAAAGACCGGCTATACCAAAGAGGCCGGCTTTTGCTATGTGGGGGCAGCCGCGCAACAGGGACATCGGATCATTGTGGTGCTTCTGCACAGCAACAACTGGCAAACAGAGGCGCTTGCCCTGTTCCGTTACGGTTTTGGGCGGCTTAGTGGCGCCCGTCCGTGGAGGCCATCGGCAAACAAAGAAAGGCCGGAAGGTGATGGGGACAGGGGCATGCCATCTTCGAGGCAGGCAGTGCCCCGAAACGATGGGGCTGCACCACCCACCGAAGCAAGTGCAGGCTTGCCCATCCTCTCCGCGGCATTGCAAGAGAGCAGGAGGCCTGGCGCCTACCCAAAGAGACAGGGGACTCCTGAAAGCCCAGAAGCAAGCGGTAGGGTAGCTCCGGAGCCTGGAAACTCAGGAAAGCCGGCACCCCCCAGAAGGCGTGCTCCTGTCGCACGCGAGTCGGTTTCGCGGGTGGTTCGAACCGATGGACGCGCTTTCCATTGGGTTTTGGCTTATCGCCTCTTGCGCGCGTTGGGAACGCTGCTTTTGGCCGTCGCAATGGTGGCCTGTTGGCGTAGGCGCCGGAAATGGATAGGAGGGATACATATGTGGCTCGTCGGTCTATCGAGAAGACGTAAAGCGACTCGGCGGGAAATGGCAGCACCTCTGTTGCCTGCCGTGTCTATTTCAACGGCCGAGAC
This sequence comes from Chthonomonas sp., assembly GCF_035294165.1. GTDB lineage: Bacteria > Armatimonadota > Chthonomonadetes > Chthonomonadales > Chthonomonadaceae > Chthonomonas. The sequence continues at coordinate 5,992 of NZ_DATGLN010000056.1, read as the reverse complement.
CCCATCGTTTCAGTGGGAGGGGTTGCCGCTGGCCCGTCGAACGGTTCAGGAGTGGCTTGAGTTGCTTTTGGAGCGGCCAATTCGCGTGCTGGAGCCGCCCATTCGGTGGCATCTGCGCAGTCTTCTACAGGCCGACCCTAGCGTGGAACGTGGGCGTTTTCGCAAGATTTTGGAAAGCCATGAAAGCGTTCGGGTGCGATTGGCCATGGCGGAGGCGTTGGAAGCGCTTGCTCCGCGTGCGGTGGAGAAGTGCGCCCGTCAGTTACTGGAGGGAGAAGGCATATCGAGCGATATTCGCGCAGAAGCGGCCGAGCGGCTCGGCGCGGTGGGGGGCGAGCGATACGAACATTTTTGGCTGGAGCGTCTGTTGAAAGAGCCTTCTTCTTGGGCGGCGCTCGCGCTTTTGCGCCTAGTTTGGTTGGATAACTCCACCGTTCAGGCGCTTATGCAGGCTTTGGAGATGCCCTTGCCGGAAGGGGCTAGCGCCGAGCTAATAGCGCGTCGCCAGTTGCGCGACGGCTACATCGCCTGTGTGCTGTTTGGTCATGCGTTGATGGAAGAGGAGGAGTTTTTAGAGCGTTTTCGATGGCTTCCGGAGGAGGTGCAGAGCGAACTGTTGGTAGCGCTCGGCCAGAAGGGAAGAGAGGCCGACCGAGCCTATTTGCTGCTCAAGCGTTTTCTCGCATCGCCCTCCTACGGTTTGCTACGCGCTTTATGCGACATGCCACCGGATGCGGTGGAGGATGCTCTAAACGCCTTGGATTCATCGCTGCACGGGGCGGAAGCCACGCGCGCCGAGGTGGTTCGTTGGTTGCTTGGAAAAGGGACAACGGCAACCCTGGAGGAGATGCGTCGGCTAGCGGAGGCCGGAGACGACGCGGCAGCCCATGCGCTGCAGCTTCAGCGCGTTGTTCAATGGAACCCTTCGCTCTGTGCACCAGACGCCCTTCTGGCTGCGGCGCAGATCGTCTCGTGCCGTCTTGGCTACCTCTATTACGATCCTGACTATGTGACGCAGGTGCTGCGCAATGCGTTGAATGAGGAGAACGTGTTGCCTGCAGGAGCACCGGAGGAGTTAAAGGCGTTGGCAATGGCCTATAGAAACCAGGAGGTGCACGATGCCGTTTTTGCCACGATGCAGAGCGAGGAAAATCTGTTGCAGCTGCTTATGACGCTCTCGCGTTATGTGGCCGAAGAGGCGCGCTATGCCCAAGAGGTCGCCTTTTGGTGTACAAAGCTACCTGCGGAAGCACGCTATGCCCTGCTATGGTCACTCGAACGAGCGACCGACCCGGCGACGTTTGCGGCGATAGAAGATGCGTTGAGCGATGCCAACCCCTTTGTACGCTCCACAGCCCGTCGGCTGAGACGGCTTGGGGGCGAACCGTTAAAAGCGGACGAGCTGAAACAGGCTGTCGAAGAGACTGCAGGAACTGAGGAAGGGTTTGAGCAGGCTGCCTAAGTAAGTTGACAATGCAGCGGCCAGAGAGATAGGCCATTAAGGAAATGAGACAGGCCGCTGAGGCAGTCATCCCTTCTCCCCAATGGGGAGAGGGTTAGGGTGAGGGACTGTAGGGGCAACCCTTGAGGGAGGGCGTCAGTCTTGAAGAGCCGATGAGATAGACGCCTGTCATTTCGAGCCGAAGGCGCGATGAACACCTGTCATTTCGAGCCGAAGGCGAGAAATCTTGCATTTCCCTTCCCACCGGCTTTGAGGAGGTTGGGGTGAGGCTATAGAGACTGCCGATCTTGCGGTTCTAGAGTCAGTTGTGGAGTAAGTCGGCTTTGCTCGCCCCCTATCCCGTCCTTTCGTCCTCGCGGACAGCAACGCAGCGGCCAGAGAAAGAGACGATTAAGAGAATGATTCTGGCCGCTGAGTTGCCCACCGCGAGGTGCCCCTCTCCCAAATTGGGGGAGGAGGTGGGGTGGGAGCTTGAAGAACCGGTGAAATAGACACCTGTCATTTCGAGCCGCAGGCACGATGAACACCTGTCATTTCGAGCCGAAGGCGAGAAATCTTGCATTTCCCTTCCCACCCGTTCTGAGGGCAAGAGCGCAGGCCTTGAGGGGTAGGGCGCCCTGTCCCAGAAAATCTTGCGATTTTCTGGGACACCTAGGCTGTTTTCGGGTACAACAAATGCAGCTTGAGGGTTGCAAGCAATAGCACAGGCAGGAGTTGGGTTTGTGTGATATAACGCTCTCGATTGTGATCGTTAGTTGGAACACGCGCGATCTCCTTTTACAGGCGCTCGATTCGATCTACACGGCGCCGCCGCCTTTTCCCTTTGAAGTGATCGTGGTAGACAACGCCAGTGCGGACGGCACCGTTGCAGCCGTTCAACAGGCGTTTCCTCAGGTTATTCTTTTGGCGAATGCGGTGAACGTCGGCTATGCCAAAGGCAACAATCAGGGAATAGAACGGACACGTGGAGCGTACATTCTTTTGTTGAACCCCGATGTGGTGCTGCCCGGAGGCGGGCTGGAGAAAGCGGTTCGGTTTATGGAGCAACATCCCGATGCCGGCGCCTTAGGGGTGCGGCAAGTCCATCCCGACGGCACGCTGCAGCGCTCGGTACGCGGGTTTCCTACGCCTTTGGGGGTTTTATGGGAGTTGGTTGGGTTGAGCCGGCTATTTCCGAAAAATCGTTTTTTTGGCGCCTATCGAATGACCTGGTTCACCTATGATAGGGTGGCTGAGGTCGATCAGCCCATGGGGACCTTTTTAATGTTACGGCGTCGGGCGGTAGAGCAGGTGGGGCTTTTGGACGAGAGCTTTCCTATCTTCTTCAACGAGGTAGATTGGTGCTTACGCTGCAAACGCGAGGGATGGAAAATCTACTTCACGCCGGAGGTCGAGATCGTGCACTACGGGGGGGCCAGCACCAGCCAGGTTGCCCCCGCCATGGCGTGGGAATCGCGACGGGGGCTGTTGCGGTTCTACGCACGACACTATGGGAGCTGGGTCTATGCCCCGATGCGCCTCCTTATTGCCCTTTTGTCGTGGCCTTACGCCTGGTGGCAGGCAAACCGGCGTCGGCAGCGTTTTAGGTCGGAAAGCCCAATAGGAAGGACTTAGCGGCGTGACTTCGGGCAAAGTTTCATGCGATCTTAGCGTGATCATCCTTAACTGGAACACCTGTGAGCTGTTGCAGGCCTGTTTGCAATCGCTCTTTGAGGCATCTGAGACCATATCCTTTGAGGTGATCGTGGTAGATAACGCCAGTGAGGATGAGAGCCGGCAGATGGTAACCCATCACTTCCCTCAGGTTCGCCTTCTTGTCAATCCGCGCAACCTGGGCTTTGGTGCCGGCAACAACGCCGCTTTGCCGCACGCACGCGGAAGATATCTGCTTTTCCTCAACTCGGATACCTTAGTGACCAAAGGCAGCCTAAGCGCTCTTGTACGTTTTGCCGACGAGCACCCCGACGTCGGCATTGTGGGGCCTAAGCTGCTCAACGCAGACGGCACATTGCAGTACTCCTGCCGCCGCTATCCGAATTTGGGGGCCGGTCTGTTTCGAAACACTCTATTAGGACGCCTGTTTCCGAACAATCGCTATGCTACCGACTATCTCATGAAGGACTGGGACCATGCCACTGTACGCGATGTGGACTGGGTTTCGGGGGCGGCGCTCTTCATTCGGCGCGAGTTGATTGAGCAGATAGGCGGGTTCGACGAGGATTTTTACATGTATTGCGAGGACGTAGACCTCTGTTGGCGAGCGACCCACGCACCTTTGCCCGACCCATTACGCAGCGTTTTGGGCAAGGGAGCCCAGGCGAACTGGCGCGTGGTCTATTTTCCGGAGGCGGTGATCTATCATTATATAGGAAAAAGCAGCGACAAGGTGCCCACTCGCATGACCTATGAGTTTCATCGAAGCCAGTACCTCTTCTACAAAAAACACTATCGAGCTTCTACCCCCATTTGGCTTCGGCCTCTCATTCCCCTAGGCATCATGCTGAGGGCGGTGGGCACCATGTTGAAATTTCGTAGAGACTACTGGATACGCAAACTGCGCGGGCAGGAAAAGGGGCGTAGGCGCAAGGGAAGTTCACGCTAATGGAAGCCGATATCAAAGAGGCACGTGCCATCGAGAGGAAGCGATTCGACCGACTAGATTGGGTTGCCGTGGTTTTACTGAGCCTTATGGCCGTTCTCGCGCCTTTGCTGGCCGCGAGTTTTGTGGTGCTGCCCTCCATGGGTCTCTTTCCACCTGCCAGTTTGCTCGACTGGCTGCAGGCCATTGGGGTGCCGCTGATGATGTTGTTGGTGGGCCTGGCGGCCTGCATCGCTGTTGTGCGCGAGTGGATCGGTCCGTTGTCCGTGGGCGGTGCTCCGGCGTTAACCGTGTTAGGCCTTTGCGTGTTGGGTTGGGCGGCGCTCTCTTTAGGGCGGGCGCGCGCGCTCTACTTGGGGGTAGACACGCTGGCACTTCTGGCATCGGTGTTGGCTTCTGCCACGTTGGCCTCGCGTTTAAGCCGAAACCGAGACGCCTTTGCCACCATGCTCATCGCCCTCATGTTGGGCGGTCTTTTTGTTTCTGCGCTTGGGGTCAACGAGTATCTTATGGCGTGGAAGCAGGGCGCTTTTTCCCATCGCGTGTTTGGCACCTTTCTCAACCCCGACTTTCTGGCCGGCTATCTCCTAATCACTTTGCCCGTGACCCTCGCCATTTGGGTAACATCGCGGGAGCGGTTGCTTAGGCTATCTGCCGGGTTTGCGCTCTGCTTACAGGGCGGATGCATTACGCTCAGCGCCTCGCGAGCCGGCTTGGGGGCCCTCTGCGTGGGGATACTCGCCTGGCTGTTTTTAGGCATTTGGTCGGGCGCGTTTCGGGGCGAATGGCGGCCTACAGCTTTCGGCTTAGGGCTGCTGTTGCTGAGCTTCGTGGTCGCCTCCACGCCGCTGCGTTTTCGCGCGGCGCCGGTGGCGAACGCGCCGGTTAAGATCACCAAAGAGCAGGTGCCGGTCACGTCTAAGGAGGGAGGGGTGGTTTCGGAAAGCCATTCCCTGCTCTTTCGGCGTTACACCTGGCATGGCACGCTGCGCATGGCCGAAGCCAACCCGATCTTTGGGGTGGGCATAGGCAATTTCACCTACGCCTATCCCCGTTATGCTTTGGTGGCCTTTACGGCGCACGCGCATAACAGTCTGTTGCAGTGGGCTTCGGAAACCGGCTTTGTGGGGCTTTGTTTCTTGCTAATGCTTATGGCCGCTGCAAGCGCCTTCGCCGCCAACGCACTGCGTCTGCGCCGGGCCGCGCTGGCGGCCCCTGCCGGTGACATTTTGGAGCCGTTTCATAAGCTATTTGAGGAGCCGGCCGTTCTGTTGTGCGGCCTGTTGGCGGCGCTTTTTGCTTCGGGCATCAAGACGCTTGTCGATTCGGATTGGTATGTGGTGGCTACGGCGTTGGCGGTGGGGCTTTGTTTTGGGCTTGCGGTGGGTCTTGCCAGAAACATTGCGCCTCTGGCCACCCAACTTCCTACTACGGTAAGGCGTCCCATGTTGGCAATGGCCGGGCTTGTGTCGCTTGGGCTTGTACTACGGGCCGGGCAGCTTGGTTTGGCGGCCGGCCTGCGGGCGCAGGCGGCAGAGGCGCTCTTTCATCAACAGCCGGAGGTTGCCGTAGAGCGGCTAAAGGCCGCCGTGCAGGCCGACCCTCTGGACCCCGAGCTAGATTTGGAGTTGGGCGAGTTATATGAGTTGGAGGGTCTTTTCCCTCAGGAGCGGGCGGCCATCGAGCGGGCGATTAAGGTGGCCCCTATTCCCAAAGCCTACTATCGGCTCGGCCAATTCTATGAAAAACAGGGGCAAGAGGCGCGGGCGGTGGAGGCCTATCATCAGGCCTATGCGCTCGACCCCAACAACCTGCAGGTGCTGCACCATTTAGGCGATGCCCTCTTGGCCGTTGGGAAAACGCAGGATGCAGAGAACATCTACCGCATTATGACGGAGTTAGAGCATGCGCCCTACGGCACCGTGCGGGCG
>NZ_DATGLN010000055.1:0-9272 GCF_035294165.1 Chthonomonas sp. | reverse complement strand
ACCATCCTCGGCATTGATGCCCACGAAATCTATGTGGAAGTGGATGTAAGCCCCGGAATGCCCTCCACCACCATCGTCGGTCTGCCCGATACCGCCGTCAATGAGAGCAAAGAGCGGGTGCGCACCGCCCTGAAAAACTCCGGCTTCCAATTTCCCTACGATAAACGTGTGACCATCAATCTTGCCCCCGCCGACATCCGCAAAACCGGCCCCAGCTTCGACCTGCCTATTGCCGTAGGGCTTCTCGTGGCCACAGGGCAGCTTCCGGCAGACCATATTGAAGGCGCCCAAATTGTAGGAGAGCTTTCTCTCGACGGCAACGTACGCCCCGTAAGCGGCGTGCTTCCCGCAGCCATCGGGGCAAGAGCACACGGCCGTAAGCGTTTCTATGTGCCCAAAGAGAACGCCCGTGAGGCCGCCGTTGTGGCCGATATCGCCGTCTATCCCATCGCCAACCTTCATGAAATGGCCCTCGCCCTCGCCATGCCCGAACGGGTCGCCCCTATGCCCTACGATCCCACACTTCTCCATCCTGATGCCCCACAGTTTATCCACGATTTCGCCGATGTAAAAGGCCACGGGCATGTAAAACGCGCTCTGGAAGTCGCCGCCGCCGGCGGTCACAACGTTTTGCTCATCGGCCCCCCCGGCAGCGGCAAAACCATGATGGCGCGTCGCCTTCCCTCCATCCTGCCCCCGCTCTCCGTAGATGAGGCCCTCGAAGTTACCAAACTCTACTCCGTAGCCGGCCTTCTCACCGCCGAGATGGCGCTCATCAATACACGCCCCTTTCGTTCGCCTCACCATACGGTCTCGACCGCGGCCCTTGTGGGAGGCGGCACCATCCCCCGCCCAGGCGAAGTAAGCCTCGCACACCATGGGGTTCTTTTCCTCGACGAGCTGCCGGAGTTTGCACGAGATGCCCTGGAGGTGCTGCGTCAACCTCTCGAAGATGGCGTTGTGCAGATATCCCGTGTCAACGCCTCCTACGCCTATCCCGCCGATTTCACCCTCGTTGCCGCCATGAACCCCTGCCCCTGCGGCTATTTCGGCGACATCTTTCGCCAATGCACCTGCCAACCCAGCAGCGTGCAAAAGTACCTTAAAAGAGTCTCCGGCCCCCTGCTCGACCGCATTGACCTCCATGTGGAGGTGCCCCGCCTCTCCGAAGAGGAGCTACTTACCGCCCATACCGGAGAAAGCTCCGAAGCCATTCGTGAGCGCGTTTGCCGTGCACGCCAAATCCAGTCCCACCGATTCGCCCAACCCCTGCCGAATAACCCGAAAACCTCCCAAGAAGAGGGGCCGGCGCCCCCCGAAGCCCCCACCAGGCGCATCTATTGCAACGCCCAAATGGGCCCTCGTGAACTGCGCGCCTACTGCCCCCTTCGCCCCGAAGTAAAAACGCTTCTTCGCGCCGCCATCCAACAGCTCGGTCTCTCCGCCCGTGCCTACGATCGCCTCCTTAAAGTGGCGCGAACCATCGCCGATCTCTGCGGCTCCGACGATGTGCAGACCGCTCATGTGGCCGAAGCCATCCAATATCGCAGTCTTGACCGCAAATTCTGGAGCGGTTAGCCACCCCGCACAAACACCGGGCAAGTCTCTGAGAAGCAGCTATAGGATGCTCCTGAATGGCCAACCAAAACGGCATTCTCGAAATCTCAAAATACGATGGCTTAGTAACCGCGCTTTTCAAAAAAGCGTATGGAAGAGGAGAACGGATGCATCTTGACAGCATCCTTTCGCAAAAGTAAACTATCTTTATATCCAAAGAAAAGGCCATGAAAAAAACCAAAAACTCAAAAACGAGATGCTGTGAACATACCGAACTGCCCCTCGAACGCGCCCTTATTCGCGTGGTGAGAGCCACCATGTTCGCCCAACCGCCCCTGCCGGAAATGGATGCTCTTCCCATGGCCCAGATGCGCCTGCTGTGGATGGTCTACCATATGCCGCAAGCAACCATGAAAGAGTTCAGCGAAAAACTGGAGGTCTCGCAATCCACCGTTACCCAACTCGCCGATCGCCTTATCCGGCGCGGCCTCATCCTGCGCTTCCACGATAGCAAAGACCGACGCCTTGTGCGCCTCTCTCTTAGCGAACAGGGGCACCGACTCCTCGAAGAATCCATGGCGCAAACGCACGCCACCCTTCAAGCGATATGGAATCGGCTTAGCGAAGAGGAGCGCCCCAAGGTGATCGAGGGCCTCGAGATTCTAGGCCGAGTGGCAGAACAGTTCCGCATAGAGCAAGGCCGAACCCCGCTCGCATGGCGTGATGAAAGCCTCTCGCAACCCCCAGAAACCTCCGAGCCGATCCCACAACCCATGGTAGACCTCATGGCGCGACGCATCCGCGGGAATCTTAGGGATTCCTAAAAATTAGTGAATACTTTTGACCCGCTCGGTCGTCCATATAACCATACTGCTGCCGTTTTTTCAAAACTCTATGCCCGACGGAAAGGAATAGGATATCGCTATGTACTCTTCCATCTGCCGCTATACGCTGCTACCGGCGCTCTTCGTCTCCTCTCTCGGCCTGGCAACATGCGTGGCTGCAGGTCAAACCAACTCTACCAATAATGCCCAATCTATTCAAACACCGGCAGAAAAACGCTATGGCGTGCCCCCAAACCCTACCATAGGAGCCCAACCCAGCCTCGACCTCTCTAAGCCACTTACTCTTGATAGAGCCATTCAAATCGCCCTCCAGCGCCAAAATGCCATCGCCATCGCCGCCGCCCAACGCGACTCAAGCCGCGCCCAGGTGGTGGCCGCCCGCTCCTCCTACTTCCCCCAAATTACGCCGAGCTTTCAATACCAAACCAACCTCACCCCCATCGAAAGCAGCGCTTTTGGTACAGGAGGCCCCACAAGCCGCTCTTTTTCAAGCGAAACACGCACAGAGGCCATTGTTGCCAAACAACTGATATGGGATGGCGGAATTCGTGAGGCCACCGTCCAGCAGGCCCGCAACACCCTCTTCGCCGACGAATATAACCTCGGCAATACCCGTCAAGACGTCGTCCTTAGCGTTACCCAAAGCTACTATGCCCTCCTGCGCGATCGCGCCCTCGTGAAGGTGCAGCAGACCAACGTTCAGCTCGCCCAAACCACCCTCGAATCCATTCAGGAGCAGGTGCGCGTGGGCAATGCCGCCCCTGCCGATACCCTACAAGCTCAGTCCAACCTCGCCAATGCACGTGTCGCCCTGCTCCAAGCACAAGCCGTCGTCTACGATGATGAGGCCCAACTGAAAAATGCGATGGGTGTGATCACCTCACAGCCGCTTGTGCTTGCAGATCAGTCCCTTCCACAACCCGATCCCACACCCGACCCCCACTCTGTGGACTACTATACGCAACTCGCCTATCAAAACCGCCTCGACATCAAACAGCAGCAGGCCGCCATAGATGCCCAAACCGATCTCCTGCGCATCGCACGCCTCCAAGCGGGTATTAATGTCAACGCCTCTGTATCCGAAGGCTATCAGTTCGACCCTGTTTCAGGCGAAGAGCGCGTCTTTTCCGTCTCCCTCTCCTACCCCCTCTTCGATGCCGGGCTTTCCCGCTCGAAAGTGCGCGAAAACGAGGCGCTGCTTACCCAGCTTGAACGTCAACTCGACCAGATCGAACAGAATATACGCCTTAACATCGAACAGGACTATCGCAATCGTGAGGTGGCTCGGCAACAGGTGGTCGCCGCCGATGCTGCCGTGCAGGCCGGCCAAACCAACTACGATGCCGCCCTCGCCAAACAACAAAACGGGCTTATTAACGTGCTTGATGTGATCAACGCCCAACTACAGCTCGTGACCGCCCAACAACAACAGGTAAACGCCCTCTACAGCTACTACATCGCCAACGCACGGCTGTTGCGCGATATCGGCATGAACGACCCCCAATGGCATCCAAATGTTCCCCATGCCGTGCAAAAACAGTTCTCCGCCAGCGCAACGCCATCGGAGGCCACCGATACGCAGCAAGCAGCCTCGCTTCTACGCGATCCTCTGCTTGACGCACGGAGACCCTAACATGAAGAAGAATAGATACGTTACCCTGCTCGTGCTTTTGCTCTTCCTTACGGGGTGCAATCTCCTCGGTTTGGGAGAGAAAGGAGGCCAAGTTCATTACCGTGTCGCTGCTGTAACCCAAGACATGGTGCGCAAAACCGTCTCTGCCACCGGTGTGCTCACCCCCTGGACAACCGTGGACATTAAAAGTCGCGCCGGTGGCCGCATCCTTAGCTTGCTTGTTGACGACGGCTCTGTCGTCAAAAAGGGGCAACTGATTGCTCTCATAGACCCCTCCGACACCCTACAAGTTTACTACTCCGCCAAAGCCGATACAGATGCCAACCGCGCCCGAGTGGTCGAGAGCCAAAAAGACCTTCAGCTCCAACTTAAAGAGGGGCAGATCGGCATTGATACCGCCAAGGCCAACCTGAAAGCTGCCCAAGCGCAAGCCGCAGCGGCCCAGGCCAACTACCAATCGGCCCAAACCGATGCCGATAACGCGAAAGCGCTCTCCGATGCCAACATCGCCAGCGCACGCGCCACCCTCGCTGCTCAACAGGCCAAGCTTGACCAGATGAAAAACGCTACCATTCCCCAAGCGCGCGCACAAGCTCAGGCCAACCTGCAACAGGCCAAAGCCAACCTCATCAATGCCGATGCCCAACTTACCCGCCAAAAAGCCCTCCTCGCAAAAGGCTTCGTCGCGCAATCGGAGGTAGACCAAGCACAAGCCGCGCGCGATGTGGCCGCCGCCACCGTACTTCAAGCGCAGGCAAAAGTGGATACCCTCGATAAAGAGCTAGACCAGGACTTGAAGGCGCAAGAGGCTCAGGTGGCTCAGGCCAAAGCGGCCCTCGATACCGCCCAAGCCCAAGCCTCCCAAGTGCAAACCAAGCGCTTAGCCGCTCTTGCGGCCAAAGCCAACGCCCAACAAGCCCTCGCTAGCGTGAAACAGGCCCAGGTGAAACTGCAGGACGCCCAGGCGCAACTGATCAACAACATTATTCGCGCCAAGCAGATCGAAGAGGCGAAAGCCGCCGTCATCAAGTCCAACGCAGCTTATGCCGATGCCAAAGTGCAGTTGAACGACACCCGCATTACCGCCCCCATGGATGGGGTAGTCCTGCAAAAGTACGTGGAACAGGGTACTTTTATTACCTCCGGTATGTCGTTCAACTCTTCGGGAACCAGCATCGTGCAACTCGGCGACATCTCCCGCATGTATGTGGATACCAGTGTAGATGAGACGGACGTGGCCAATATCCAAATGGGGCAAAAAGTGGCGGTCACCTTCGACGCCTATCCCTCTATTCCCTTCGATGGCAAGGTCATCCGCATCGAGCCGCAAGAGGTGGTCAATCAAAATGTAACCACCCTGCATGTCCGCGTCGAGGTAGATAATAGTAACGTTGCTTATCGGCTGTTGCGCCCAGGGATGAACGCCACCTGCGAGTTCATCGTAGATGAAAAGGACGACGCTACCTGCATCCCCAACGAGGCGCTGCAAACGGCCAACGATGGAAGCTACTATGTTCTGGTGGCAACCGGAGGGCACCAAGCACCGCCCGATGGCGGTGGTTCGCCCGATCCGTCCGTATTGGAAGGCTGCCATATCGAACGCAGGCCCGTGCAGATCGGTCTACAAGGCGACGACACCACCGAGGTTACACAAGGGCTTAAGCCCGGTGAAAAAGTGGTAACCCAAACCATCCAGCCGGCCAACAGCGCCACGGCCTCGACAAGTGGAGGGTTTGGCGGCGGGCCGGGCCCAGGCCGCCGATAGAGCCGCCGAGAAGGGAGAAAACCATGAAAGCCGCCTTTATAGCCGCGATACGTGGGGTCGCCACCAACAAACTGCGCTCCCTGCTCACCATGCTTGGCGTCATCTTTGGGGTGGCCGCCGTCATTGTGGCCGTGGCTTTAGGCCAAGGTTCTCGTGATGCCGCCCTACGCCGCTTCCAACGCCTTGGCACCACCACCCTCACCGTGCTCCCCGGTCGTCAAAGTCGCAACGGCGTCTCCTTCGCTTTTGGCTCGGCCTCTACCCTCAAAATTGACGACGTGCCCTTTATCCTCCGCGGTTGCCCGGATGTGGTGGCCGTATCCCCAGAACAACAGAAGTTTGAGCAGGTGAAATACGGCGATCAAAATACCAACACCACTGTCTTTGGCTGTGGGCCCGATTTCATGCAGATTCGTCACTTCGATCTAGCCGCCGGCCGCTTCTTCACCCGCTCCGAAGATACCTCCCGCCGCCCTGTCTGCGTGCTCGGCTGGACGGTCTATACCACACTTTTCCTCAACAACGCCCCCGCAGTCGGCAGAAACATCTACATCAACGGGCAAAACTTTAAGGTCATCGGTGTGTTTGCCGAGCGAGGCGGGGGAGGCTTTATAAACGAAGATGACCGCGTGTACGTGCCTATTCGTACCGGCCTACAGCGACTTTTCGGTGGAGCAAACCAGCTTTCCAGCATGTCGGTGGAGGGACGCAGCGAGGAGGTGATGCAGCGCGCCCAAGATGAGATAACCGAGGTGCTGCGCAAACACCATAACATCCCCGACTCCAAACCGAACGACTTTATTATCTTCAACGCCGGCGTCGCCGCCCAAAATAGCCGAGATCAGGCCGAAGATTTTCAGCAACTCATTAGCTATCTAGCCGTCGTGGCCCTCATCGTAGGCGGCATCGGCATTATGAACATCATGTTGGTCTCCGTCACCGAGCGCACCCGCGAGATCGGCGTGCGCAAAGCCATCGGTGCCAAACGGCGCAACATCCTGCTGCAGTTTCTTCTCGAAGCCGTCTTTATCTCGCTTACAGGAGGCATTATCGGGGTGGTGCTAGGGGTGCTGTTCACCCTCTATGCTCTTCCCTATCTCAAACCGCAATGGGAAACGGCCCTCACCGTTCCCCCACTTTTTGTGGCCTTCGGCTTCTCCTTCCTGGTCGGCATCTTCTTTGGGTTCTATCCCGCCATGAAGGCCTCGAAGCTAAACCCAATAGACGCCCTTCGCTACGAGTAGTACCCAAAAACCTAATATGTATAAGGAGACGGTTATGCATGCAAAACAACTGTTCGGTCTCGCGACGGCGCTGATCACACTTACGCTCTACGGCTCCGCCGCAAAGGCTCAAGGCCCTGGCGGCCAAGGCGGCCCTCCACCGGAAATCATGGCCAAAATACGAAAATGGCAGAGCTGGCAAAAGCAGCATAAAAATGCAACTCAGCTTGGTCAAGAGCTTTACCAGCTCGAAATGCTGAACCAACAGTCCGGCTACGCGCTGAACAAGCAGCAGTCGGCCAAGCTCGTGGCCATTTTGAAAGCTTGGCGCCATAAACCCACCATGTCGGAGGAGCAGGCGCATAACGTGTTGAAGCAGATCGGGAGCCTCCTCACCGTGCGCCAAATCCAAAAGATGACGACGCTCACCCCTCCTTGGCAGCGACGCCCCGGCGGACCGGGAGGCGGCCCTCAGCCAGGGGGACGACCAGGAGGCGGGCCTCCCGGCAGAGGCTTCAACTTCCCCGATCCGCCTTCAGGCGGCTTTAATCCGCTGAACCCCGACACCCTGCCCTTCCCGCCTATGCGCGATAGGGCCAAGCAGGGGCTTGATTCGTTCATCGCTACCCTGCAAACTCAGGCAAAACACTGAAAGGTAGTTGACCCCATGTCCGATGTGATCATCGAGGTCACAAACGTTCACAAAATCTATCGGATGGGTAAGACGGAGGTGCACGCCCTACGCGGTGTCTCCGTCTCCATCCGAAGAGGCGAGTTCGTGGCCATCATGGGCCCCTCAGGCTCCGGCAAGTCCACCTTCATGAACATTGTGGGCTGCCTCGATACGCCCACCCGTGGCTCCTATAAGCTCGACGGCATTGAAGTCGCCAAACTTAACGACAACCAACTCGCCGAAATCCGCAACCGAAAGATCGGCTTTGTGTTCCAAACCTTCAATCTGCTGGCGCGCACAACAGCCCTGGAAAATGTGGAGCTGCCGATGCTCTATAGCAACGCGCGCAACCGCCGCCAAATGGCCATTCGCGCCTTGGAGATCGTGGGGCTGGGCGAACGCCTTCACCACAAACCCAACGAGCTGTCCGGTGGTCAACAACAGCGCGTTGCCATCGCACGTGCTCTCGTTAACGACCCACCCATTCTGTTCGGAGATGAGCCTACCGGCAACCTCGACTCTCGCACAAGTGAGGAGATCATGGCCATCTTCCAGCGCCTGCATCGGGAAGGCAAAACGGTGGTGCTTGTAACCCACGAGCCTGACATCGCCGAACATGCCGAGCGCATCATTCGGTTTCGCGATGGTAAGGTGGTGGCAGATGAACCGGTTCTCAATCGCCGCATCGCCGAGGTGGAATTAGAAAAGCTGGGCGGGCCGCTTGAGGAAGAGGAGGACGCCGAACTGCTTTCCGAAACCACCTAAGGCTGGACGCTTAGCTCGCTTTGGCGATAAGGCACAACTGCTTGGGGGTAAGCAACCAAAGCAGCAGGCCGCCGTGCGGCCGCACGTCAAACACCTCCACGCAGGCGAGTCCAGCCTTTCTCATTTTTACGTTGCCGCCGCAGAGCCAAGCGATGTTGCCGCTAAGCGTGGGTTCATGCCCTACAAACAGAAGTCCTTCCTGAGGTGATCGTTCCTGCACAAGGGTCTGTAGTGTTTGGGGGTCGAACAGGCCGGGTTGTAGGCGCGCATCTACTACAAAGCGCTCTTTCGGCCAATGGAGAGCCTCCGCCAAAATCTCGGCGGTTTCTAGTGCCCGCGCGTACGGGCTTGTTAGCAGGGCATCGAAGGAGAGGTCAAGTGCCTTGATTCCCAAGGCGACGCGCTTCATCTCCGCAACCCCCTCCGAGGTGAGATGACGCTCGGCATCCTTCAGGTTAGGACGGGGGTCTTCTGCAAGGCCATGACGAAGGAAATAGAGCCGCATCGGTCACCTCGGAGAGGAGAAGAGGCTACTCTTCTCGCAGAGGATTGGGGATATTTTGGAGGCGATCGAGCTTACGCCGAAACTCACGCATCTCGTCTAAAGTGATGGCTCCCATACGTGCAAAGCGCGTTTTTTCGGCCTCACTAAGCTCTGCCGAGATGTCGCTTAGCAGATCGGCCTCCCACTCCTCTTGTCGGATGAAGTGTTCTCCCAAACGTTTGCAGCGCGAGCAGCGATAGCGGATATAGACATAGGTGGGACCGAACTGTCGCATCAAGTAGCCTTGTCGCACCACATCTCGCTGAT
>NZ_DATGLN010000054.1:0-7982 GCF_035294165.1 Chthonomonas sp. | reverse complement strand
CATCTATGGCACCTGTCAAAATGGTGGGTCGCCATCCAACGGCGGAGGGGTGCTCTATGCAATGCCTACCTTCGGCAACGGCTTCTTCGTAATTCACTCCTTCGACTTTGGACCTACCACCGATAACGGAGGCGGCCCTGTTGGCGGTCTCACCCTTGGTCCCGACGGCGACCTCTATGGCACAACCAATGGAGGTGGTAGCAACGGCACGGGTGTGGTCTTCCGCTATGGCCCGAAGATGCTAGCCCTCAGCCCAAATGGCGCTGCAGCCGGCTCTTCCGATCTCACCTTAACCGTAGAAGGATCGGGCTTTACGCAATTCGCGCAGGTGCTATGGAACGGCCAAGGGCTCTCTACAAAACAGATCAACTCTCAGCAACTTCAGGCCACCGTTCCGGCATCTTTGCTTGCCAGCACCGGTTCGGCCACGGTTCAAGTGACTGACGGTACTCTTGGGACAACGACCTCACCGCTCATTTTTCTCATAGGGCAGCCCCAACTACAAATCCATCTCACCTCGGCCACGCGCGACCAAAACAACAACGTGATCGTCCAACTCACGTTTGTCAACTCAGGAGGAGCCACCGCCGGCAACCTTAATTTGGCCTCCGCCAAGCTCACCGATAGCAGCAAAAACACCGTTATGGCCACTGCCGGAACAGGGGCCATCGGCGACCTTCCCTCAGGAAGCAGCATCACGGTAAATCTCACCTTTCCTGCTTCCGTAGTCTCAGGAAAGGGTCTGTTACGCGTCGCAGGCACCTACACGCAAGGCAGTTTCGGAGGCTCATTTCGAGTGAACATCCCCTAACATTACGAGGCCCTCTTGCTTAAAACTCTATAACGCTTTTGCTTTGCCCTGCTTCGCCCTATGGCCCAGCGAAGCAGGGCATTTTTTCTATCTCGTTTCTTTTGTCTCAACAACCGAGTAAATTTGATATAATATAACTAGAGTGTCTGTTTGCTTTTTAGGAAAGCCTCTGTACCGGAGTTGTTGTAGCCGAACGTTTCCAACTTCAATGGAGCAGATGCAATGATGAACCAAGCTTGGCGTATCGAGCTATTGGGTGGATTAAGGGCCTATCTGGATAATAAAACGCACTTTCAACAACCTACCCGCAAGATGGGAGCGCTATTGGCTTATCTCATTCTGCATAGCCCTCACTCCGTCCCACGTGAAGAGCTTCTTGGGCTCCTCTGGCCGGAAGAGGAACCGGAGGTCGCCCAAAATCGGCTGCGTGTCATGTTAACGTCCTTGCGCTATCATCTCGAACCTCCAAACATCAAACGCGGGCTTATCCTGCAGACCAACCGTCTCAGTGTGCTCCTTCATCCTCATGCCTTTACCGCCGATGTGCTCGATATGCTCTATCAAATTAAACAGGCCGATAATGCCCCGAACGAGCAAGAACGTGTGGCTTCTCTACGAGAGGCGGTCGCTCTCTACAAAGGAGAGCTGTTGCCGGGCAATGACGAGGAGTGGGTGCTTGCGCAACGGCAGTATCTTTCCGAACTCTATTATAACAGCTTGCGTAAACTGACCACCGCATTAAAACAGATAGGGGACTTCCAGCAGGCCATCGAGTATGCCCATAAAGCCCTCTATCTAGAGCCTTTGGACGAAGAGACCCACTACGAGTTGATTCAGCTCTACAGCCTGGCCGCCCAACCTTCCACGGCGCTGCGCCACTATCAGCAACTCGAAGACCTCCTGCGCCGAGAGTTGGGCATCTCCCCTTCATCAAAGGTAAAAGCGCTCGCCCAGCAACTCCAAGAGCAACTCGGGCACCGAGGTGGCAAGAAGCAGCCCGCTCCGAACGTTTTCCCAATACTGATCACAACCGAAGTACCCAAGCCCTCTCCACTTAGACAACATATCCCTCCACGCCTCACACGATTTTTTGGAAGAGAGGAGGAACTCGAGTGGCTCCAAAAGCACCTTGTCCCAAGCCCCCATCAGTATCGGCTTATTAGCCTGCTTGGAACGGGCGGGATCGGAAAAACGCGCCTCTCCATCGAGGTAGCCGAGAGGGTACAAGACTGTTTCGGTGGGGGTGTCTGGTTCATCCCCTTTGCTAGCCTCTCCAACCCAACGCTCATCGGGCAGACCGTTCTGGAAGCTTTGGATATCTCTCAAAAGCGCCACCGAGAGCCTATTAGACACCTTATTGAGGCCTTGGCAGAAAGAGCGGACTGCCTGCTAATTTTCGACAACGTCGAACACCTATTGCCCGAAGCGGCCGCCATTCTGCAGCATCTCCTGGAACGGCTACCCCACCTCTGCTGCCTTGTGACCTCTCGAAAGAGCCTTGGCATTCGTGGTGGGCGTGAATATTGGCTGCAGCCATTGCCTACCCCCAAGCAGGAGATGTCTCTCGAAGAACTGCTCCAATCGCCAAGCGTAGGCATGTTTATAGATAGATTGCAAAGCCACAATCGTAAATTTCTATTGAATGAGCGTAACTGCAACGACGTGGCCTGGATTTGCCAATGGCTTGAGGGACACCCCCTCGCTATCGAGCTGGTCAGTAGTCACGCCAGAATGCTCTCTCCCTCCCAAATGCGAGACCACTTTACCCATCGCCTCGATTGGGCGGTAGATACCTCCTCTCTTGAAAAAGGAGATCGCCAGGGTTCCCTTCAAAAGGTTCTCGACACGAGTTATCAACTTCTCCCTATACGTCTACGGAAGCTCTTCACGAACCTGTCGGTTTTTCGAGGAGGTTGGGACGCTGAGGCCGCCAGTAAGGTCTGTTACACCGATGGGAACCTTTTGGAGACGCTGCAGGCACTGGAAACGCTTCGCACCGACTCGCTTATAGAGGTAGAACAGGAGGGAGAGACCCGCTACCGTATGCTGGAGGTGATTCGAGAGTACGCGGCACGTTACCTAACGGATGAGGAGAGACATGAGCTTGGTAACCTCCATTATCACTTCTTCCTTCAAAAGGCACTCTCCGGGCAACAGGGCGAAAGCGAGCTGCACAAGCGAGAGTGGTTGTCCTATCTAAAAACAAACGAAGCCAATTTGCGAGCCGCTTTAGAATGGGGTTTTGCGAAGGAACCGGAGAAAGCCGCGATCTTTGCAGAGGGGATCGTCCCCTATTGGATGGTACGCGGTGCCTATACGGAAGGCTGCAACTGGCTATCGAAGGCGCTAGCCAGCTACCCGCAACGCGACCTGGCCTATGCAAAGGCGCTTAACGGACTTGGTTGGCTCTCGTTCGATGCGGGAGATTATGCCACAGCGCGTACCTGTTTGGAAGAGTGCTGTGTTCTCTTTGAACAACTAGGCAACAAAGCCTATCTCGCTTCAGCGCTGCGTCAATGCGCACAGATTGCCTGGGTAAACGGCGATCTCACAAAAGCATGGACATTGCTGCAGCAAGCTTGGGACGTCCATGGTTTGATAGGCACACAGGATAGGGCCTGCGGTGTTTTGGGCATGATGGGCATTGTGGCGCTAGAACGAGGTGATCTTCAGGCGGCGAGAACCTATTTGCAACAAAGCGCTCATAAACTTCGGGAACTCGGCGATAGGGTGTTAGGCTATGCTTTGGGCAACCTGGGCATCGTGGAGCTACATCTCGGAAACTACAAGGAAGCTGCCGAGTTGCAACAAGAAGCTTTGGAGCATTTTCAAAAATGGGAAGATGTGGGAGGCATCGCCTTCATCCTGCTTAATCTCGGCAGATTAGCTCGCCTCCAGCAAAATTTCGAAGAGGCCCACGCACTTTGCCAACAAAGCCTAACCATTGTGCGCCAAACGCAAGAGACACGTGCCATCGCCTATGCCCTCTATGAACTTAGCGCTATCGCACTTGAACAAGCCCAAATGGATACGGCACAAGCTTATCTTGAGGAGGCCATCCGGTTGGCATGTCGCTCTGAGGAGAGGGCGCTCCTTCCTATGTTTTACGTCTTAAAAGCGAATCTCTTGTACAGCACTAAAGCGGAGTTTATCGCCGTCATCCCTCCTCTCCAAGAAGCGTTGACCCTGCTAACTCTAGCGCCTAATGCCATTCTTCTCGTCGAAGCGTTGGCAACGGCCGCTCTTTGTTTGCCACCAAACGACGATCTCGAGGCCGCTCGGCTCTGGGGGGCGCTCAAACATCATCAAGATATCACCGGCCTGGTTCTTGCCCCAACCAAACAGAGGGCAAGGAGCGAGAACATCGCCCAAAGAAAGCGCCGAACCATAGACACGGATTGGCAGGCGTGGTATGCTCGAGGCAAAGAGACGGCTCTCCTCGATGCCGGCCACTACGCGTTGAAGCTGCTTCAATCACATCATTGAAAGCTAGTCCCATAGCAGGACTGCGCATAAGTTGCTTCTTACTTGCCACAAGTGCAGACAGATTCTAAAATGTACCGTGCTTTTTCCGCTTCTCACGGGTGGATTAGCAGTTATCTATCTAGAGATGGCCTGCGGTTTAAACTCCAGAAAGGAAGGTGAATATGGCACAACAACCGAATCCCTCGAGCGCGTCCGACGAGGTCTCTGCCGCCTCTTTGATCAAATGGGTTCTTTCGATGTTCACTCTCACATTTCTCGTCATCTTGTTGGTTCGCAGTGATTGGTTCAACGCTCTGCTACAGCAACGGCATAACATTCCGGCTTTCATTATGGGTGGCATGGTTCGAACGGGTCAACGCTGTGTACACTGGATTACGCACCCACGCCCAGCCACCTCCATTCCGGCGGGGCAATTCTACTGCCCGCCCCTCACCGATCCCAAAGCGCCCTCCTACCAGGGCCTTCATCATGCCTACTATGCTGTGGTAAACGCTGCCTCTTCAATATATACAGAAGACCTTGAACCGTATCTTCCAATCGCGGGTATCACGGCCGTCTTGCTAATGGCTACCGGTCTGGCTTACGCCCAACAGAAACGCAGCCCTCATCGCCCTAGCCACCCCCAAAATTCGCCGGCACCGTCCCAAAAGAAGCACACCTCTGCTGGCAATGCTCCCTCATCAATACATATTGTGCCTCCGTCAACGCCCTCTAGGCAATCAAACACGTTTTATCAGCAAAATGTTATATACAATTTCTACTTTTACAATGTTAATTATAATGCCCCACCCGAAGGAAATCCGAATAGCCCAAAACCCGACGAGAAATAGCGTCGCCGGCGTCCATAGTTTACTCAGCCCTGGCGAGCCTTGTGCACACGAAGCGAATTCCCTTGATAAAATCATCTCGAACCGTTCAGGAGGAGGAAGATGCCAAGCAACACAACAGTTGAACAACAAACGTATACCCCGCTTTCAAACCCTCTTTGTAGAGGTTGTCAAAATCGGGTTTTTATTCGGGATGAACAGGTAGGCTTCTGCCCTTACTGCGGCTGCCCGCTGCGTTTCCGCCTGCGCAACCCCTTCTTCCTTTCCTTCTTTTGCGCTGTCCTGCTCATGCTCTTCGCTACCATCTCCACGTTCTTCACGCTTGTGCCCGACAAAATCAACCTCACACTGCCGTTGCTCTCCGTTTTCATCGTCTATCGGGCTCTTAGAAAGGGAAACGCCTATTACGCCATCCTCTACCAACGAACTATAGGTAAGTGGCTGTTTGTAGGTTTTGTTATTACCTATCTCTGTGAGTTTCTCAAATACTACGGATAAGGAGGCTCCACGATGAACGACTACTGCCCGCATTGCGCTCATCCTATTCCATACACTTACCGATTCGAGCGAATCTGTCCCTATTGTGGTTGCGCCAAAGCTCCTTGTCGCTTCTCTTGGAAACAGCTTTTCTCTTTTTGGAAACGAAAGGACGAGCGCAAAATGTTTCTACAAAATCCACTTTATTACACTTTTAACTATGTCACCCGTCTCCACGATCAGGCGGATGCCCAAAAAGCGACCTATGTGCGCCCTAGCGACGCCCCAGCCGACGACGCCCCAAAATACTACTGCCCGCGCGCCGTCTATCCAGAAGACGACACGCCTACACAGGAAGCCGACAACCCAGTTTCGGGTAGCTACGCTTTCACGAAAAGACAACTCGCCGATCGCAAAACCTATCTGCCAAAACCACCCTCCGAGCCACAACCCTGAGCCTTAACGCCCGCGAGAAGTCATAATGATAAACGCTGAAATAAAGGGTAAAACAGGCGTATCGTCTTTTGTGAGGAGAATGAATGTTTCTACCTTATGCTACCGACCAACCGACCGAAAAAAGACCGTGGATGACCTTGGCACTTGCCAGTTTTCAAGGGCTAATTACCCTAAGTCTCCTCCTTGGCGCGCATTTTTGGCAATGGAATGTGAACACGCTGCTTTATCACTATGGGCTTGTGCCTGCCCGTCTTCATCTTTGGAACCTTCTAACCTACTCCTTCCTACATGCCGACCCGGCGCATCTCCTCCTTAATCTCTTCTTTTTATGGGTGTTCGGCACAGGTGTGGAGAGCGCCATTGGGGGGGGCAAACTTCTAGCCCTCTACCTTTTATCCGGCGCTATCGGAGGCTGGCTACAGTGCCTCATTATTCTCACCCTTCTCCCCCCCGAAGTCGCCTATGTGCCCATCATCGGAGCTTCTGCAGCCTGTGCAGGGCTAGTTGGCGCCTACGCCATTCGCTATTACCGTGCGCGCATCTCCTTCGCCCTTTTGCCCATCCGCCCCCATGTCGTGCTGGTGGTGGCGATCTTTCTGGCTGGGGAAATAGGCAGCGGCTTGTGGCGGCTTTGGGTGGGAGATACCGCCTATGGCGTGGCCCATTGGGCACATATCGGCGGTTTTGTAACCGGTCTTACGGCGGCCTATTTGCTGCGTCTTCCTCAAAAGGCTCAGATGGCTTATCTCACTAGAGATGCGGCACAGGCGCTGGAGCAGAATCGCCCCGGTGCGGCCATCCCTCGCTGGGAGGCCGTGCTCCAAAAACACCCCGATGATGCGAACGCTCACGCCGAGCTGGCCCGCGCCTGGGAGATTATGGGCGACCAGGAACAGGCCGCTATTCATTTCAACACCGCGCTCGACATCTACCTGAAGATGAGAATGCGCTCCATGGCCGTGAAGCTTTACTTAGAAATGCAATCTCATCACATTACACAGGTAGCCTTATCTCCGGCTCAACAGTATTTCCTGGCCTGCGCCCTCGAGGAGGGAGCGCACCTTACAGAGGCTTTAACGCTTTTTCGCCAGGTAGCCCAGGAGAGCCTTCATAGCCCCGAAGCGGAGACGGCCTTGCTGAAAGCTGCAGCCCTTTGTGCCCGCTATCTCCACCACCACGAGGAGGCGCGACAGCTCATTGCCCTGTTTCACCAGCGCTATCCGCACAGCCAATGGCGACACCTAGCCGACGGCCTCGCCCGCGAATTAGAAACATCCTCTCAATCCGCCGACTCGCCCACCTCCGACCCATCCTGAAAGCGAACCGTGGCCGAAAGTTTTAACTACCAGTCGGCCATTGAGCCATCGTCTTCATGAAACCACCGGCCTGGGTCCGGCTTTGGTTTGAGAGGATGCGCCCGTAACCACTCCTCGTCCGGCTCTACGCCCAAACCGGGGGCTTGAGGCAAGGCGATATAGCCGTTCTCCACGGTAAAAGGCTGCTTCAACACACCCGCCC
Source organism: Chthonomonas sp. (assembly GCF_035294165.1). Lineage (GTDB taxonomy): Bacteria > Armatimonadota > Chthonomonadetes > Chthonomonadales > Chthonomonadaceae > Chthonomonas. Next base: position 407 of record NZ_DATGLN010000054.1, on the reverse strand, counting down.
CTAACCCGATGGGGTCTACGAACTCCTGCACCAGAAAGTTAGGGGTGCAAGCATCTACCTGCAGGCTCGCCGCCAGATTAAGCGGGCCGTAGGGATTATGCGGCGCCAGGGCGGCATAGTAGACCTCCGCCATACTCCCGATCTGACGTGTCTCCCAAATGCCCCCACAAATGCAGGGATCAGGCTGCAATACGGTAGCGGCCCCTTTCTCCAATACCTCCCGAAAGCCCCAGCGCGTGAAAAGCCGCTTGCCGGTAGCAATCGGGGTCTTACATTGCGCGGCCACACGAGCTAAAGCATCCACATTTTCCGGTAAAACAGGCTCCTCGATGAAAAGCGGATGATAGGGACGCATGGCCTCCTCCATCTGCACGGCCATGGCCGGGCTTACCCGTCCATGAAAGTCC
>NZ_DATGLN010000053.1:0-13559 GCF_035294165.1 Chthonomonas sp. | reverse complement strand
AACGCGAACACTCAAAACTACGCGCTCGCGGCTTAATTAAGCCGCCCGTCCATCTTGCCCCTGCCGGCCGGGCGAGAATGGGCGTTACCATGCCGGCTTGGCGTGTGAGGGCGGAACGTCCCCTCCACGTAACCTCTTAGGTGTTCTAGCGTTCTGCTAGCCCTGCCTCCGGGGCAGGCAAACGCGAATTTAAAACGGAGGCTACGCTCGTAGACGCCAGAGGCGAATCCCTAGGGACGAGAGTTCGAGTCTCTCCACCTCCACTGAAATCTTACAGGGGCGCGCAGAGAAAAAAGGCTCTGCGCGCTTTTCGCTTCCATAGCGCTTATCGGAGCCGCAAAGATGTTTGTAGATGAAGTAGAGATCGAGGTTATCGCCGGAGATGGCGGGAACGGCATGGTGTCGTTTCGACGGGAGAAGTATGTGCCGCACGGCGGCCCTAACGGCGGAGATGGAGGAAGGGGAGGAAGCGTTATTCTGAAGGCCGATCCCAATCTGTCTACACTGCTCGACTTCCGCTTCCAGCGCCACTATCGAGCCGAGCGTGGCGGGCACGGGGGCAGCAAACAGATGTTCGGTAAAGATGGGGCCGACCTCGTGCTGCGCGCTCCGGTGGGAACCGTAGCAACCGACCTTGAGACCGGAGAGGTGGTTGCCGACCTCGTCTATCCTCATCAGACGGTAGTGGTGGCACGTGGAGGCAAGGGCGGACGAGGAAATGCCCATTTTGCTACCTCTGTGCATCAGGCGCCCAAGTTCGCCGAGAAGGGCGAGCCAGGAGAGCGTCGCCGCTTAAAGCTAGAGCTTAAACTACTTGCCGACGTGGGGTTGCTAGGCTACCCCAATGTGGGCAAATCTACCCTCATCGCTGCCGTCTCCGCCGCTCGCCCCAAAATCGCCGACTATCCCTTCACAACCCTCGTTCCCAATCTGGGGGTGGTGCGGGTAGATATTGATAAGAGCTTTGTTATCGCCGACCTTCCCGGCCTTATCGAAGGAGCTAGCCAAGGTGCCGGCTTGGGGCATCAGTTTTTGCGCCACGTGAGTCGCTCGCGCCTGCTTATTCATCTGCTCGATGTAAGCGGCCTTTCTGGTCGTGACCCCTTGAACGATTTTGATGTGATCAATCGGGAGCTGGCTCTCTACGACCCCAAGCTTGCCGCCCTGCCTCAGATCGTGGCCTTGAACAAAATAGATGTTCTCGCCGACCAGGCGGAGCTGGAGCCGATTGAGCGTGCATTGGCAGATAGGGGTTACCCGGTGTTTCGCATATCGGCGGCCACGGGCACCGGGCTACGTGAGTTGATTTTTGAGGCCATGCGCAGGCTTGAAACCCTTCCCAAACCGTTTGAGGAGGCTCCGCAGGGCAAAGTTGTCATTCAGGTAAAGCCCACCGATGACAACTTCTGGGAGGTTCGCCACCCCGAACCCGGCCTTTTCGAGATCGTGGGGCGTGCTGTGGAGCGCCGCGTCGCCATGACAGATGTGGAGAACGAGGAGGCGATGGAGCGCCTTCACCGCCTCTTAGACAGAATGGGGGTTATTCAGGCACTACGCGAGCATGGTATTCGCCATGGCGACACCGTGCGCATTCGTGATATCGAGTTCGAGTTTCAGGATGAAGCCGTGCTCGATGCGGAGATCGAGGCCATCGAGACGGCTCGCAAGGAGAAACGTCGCTTAAGGCGCTCCTAAACCCTAAGGCTTTGGTGCGGTGAGCGGGAAGAAGTAAAGCCCCGAAGTGTTGGGAGCCGAGAGCGACGTGAGCACCAAAAGCCCTGGCGTGGTTGGCTCGATGGGGCTTTGGCGGGTGACGTCGCAGACCTTGCCGGCCAGAGGCGGGGTGTAGTAAGCGTCGTTGGCGTTTGTCGCATTCAGCAAGCCCACGCACCACGTTTGGCTTTTGAGCACGAATTTGTTCTGCCCTGGGTGATCGGGGTCGGGAACCGCGTCAATATCCTGGTTTAATTTAGGAAGATAAAGAAAGAGTTGGTGCTGGGTGGGCAGATTCCAAACCCCTATCAACCCGCCGAGGCTAAGCGCTGTGGGCATTCCTATCTTTTCCAGAAGGCTCGGATCGCCGTGCATCTCCGCCCACTGCACTTCGTGGCTTTGCGGCGGCGCTTGGGGATCGGCAAGCCAAGAGCTGCCTGGCTTTGAAAGGTCAACCCGATAAGCTTGCAGATCGCCACCGTTCAAGGCCACCAGCAGACGCTCGGAGCCATCGAGAAGCCGCACGGCCCCTATCAGTTGAAAGCCGCTTGGGGCCGGCAGAAAAGAGAACTGCTTCCCATTCCACCATCGAACTCCATCGCCGGTAACGATCAGCAAGGGCTGGTCGCTACCGGCAAAGTGCCCTACTTGAAGCATGTCGGCATTGGCCGCAATCTGGAGAGAACTGTCTTTAACAAAAGCCTTGCCGTTCCAGCTCCACAGGGCAAGCTCGCTCTGATGCGCATCGCCACTCGGTGAAAGCGTGATCAGCATGGGATGATTATCCCCTTTAACGTCAGCAACCACCACACGTTGGGCGGCAGTTGGCAGTTTTATCGCCCATCCAAAGCGGAAGGGGCCGGTGAGCGCCTTCGGGTTGATTTGGGGCGTCTCCACATAGCCGGCAAAGGAATGGTTGTGCGTTTCGTAGTAGAACCCTCTTTCGTTGCAGGCTACCGTGTTCACTTTGCCGGTAGAGGGGTCTAAAATGCCGGGAGCAGCGCTTACATGGCAGTAGACGCAGGGCTTATTTTCTCTGCGAGCATACTCTACCGTGGCGTGGGCTGAGGGCAGCGTAACGAACGGTAGCAACGAGAGGCTCAAGAGCGATAGGGTGAGCGTTGTCAAACCGATAAAAAGCCAGGTTCTTGCTTGCATCCTCATGCCGATCTCCTCAACTTTATTTCTGCTGAGATTCTACACGAGAGAGAGGCTTATTCCAAATAGAGGGGGTCATTTCCCTTGAAATTCGTGTGGTGTTATAGCTGTTCAAGCATTTCCAGCCACTCGTGAAAGTGGGGGCATTTTGTTCGGATAGAGTTCAATCCTAATTTTTCACAAAAAGGGGGACCGTCAACAGTTTTTTTATAGTTGCGTATATACTTGCAGATACGCTGAGATGGGTGTGTAGCAGCACCGTTGTTGATCTCTTCCGGTGGAGGTAGGTTGCCGATTTGGGCGGAAGAGGGTTGTATTATACGGTGTTCAAAAAAAGCCTTCCATTGAGTAGGGTCTACAAATAGGAATGCTTCAAATTCGTGCAGCATGAGATAGGGTATGAAGCTTGGATGGGCAATATCTATAGCAAACTGCTTTTCTAGATACTTTACCCTCGCGTAGGGGGTTTTGCCTTGCAAAGAGGCTAGCCCCGGAAAGTCTTTAGGCAATCCGTAGTAGTCTAACATGGTGGTCACACGGTAGGCGCTGCTATCATCCAACAAATGCATTATATCGCGACGCATTTTGGCATAGGAGGTTACGCCTCCTCGATAGCTAGCGCCGACGGTAGTTAATTTTGTGTGCAATAGGCAAGGGATAAGGTCAATCTGAAAGGCCAATAGGTGCTTGTGAAGGAGCCTTTTTACGAAGGCCTCTTCCGTCTGACCTTCCACCAAAATCAACACTTTCTTCACCGGCTAGGGACGACCTCCAAGTAAGTTCTTCTCCCACAGCGTGCCCAGTTCGTACTCCTGAAGCCACTGCGTTAATTGCTCTGAGGCGATACGATGGAAGACCGACTCTTGGCCCGGACTAAGCGAACCGGTTCTGTGCTCTTGTCTTTCGACAACGATGATCTGTTCGGGCGTGAACTGGTTCACGAGAGTAACCGATTGGGTAGCTAGGAGTACTTGAACACGCATCGAAGCGGAGTGGATAAGTTGCGAAAGCACCGTGATCGCTGCAGGATGCAACCCAAGCTCCGGCTCATCTAGGATAATGATGGCCGGTAGCAGCGCATCTGGTTGAAGGAAAAGAGTGGCGAAACAGATAAAGCGCAGAGTTCCATCGGAAAGGGCATGGGCGTCGAACAGGGTATCTGAGCCTCTTTCGTACCATTCCAAGCGGATTTGGTCGGGATTGAAAGGATCAGGCTCAAGCGCGAAGTCGCCGAAGAAGGGGGCGACGGAGCGGATGGCGCGTACGATATCTTGATAGTGGGAATTGTACTGCCGTTTAAGCCTATAGAGAAAGGCGGCCAGGTTAGACGCATCGGCCCGTAGGAAACGGTTATCGCTAAGATCACAAAACTGTTTCACTTTCGCCGAATCGCTTGTGTCGTGAAAATGATAGACCCGAAACGATTGAAGGTCTTTATAAATATATTCGCCAACTTTACCTTCACTTGCCCATTCAGGCAAAAGACTCTCTTCATGAACTCCAGAGCTCCATCGGTTCGATACAGGTGCCTCATACTCAGCAAACTTATGAAAGAGAATCTCCTCTCGGGCAAACACGAGCTTCTGGTCCTCTGTGGGAAAGAGTTCACACATATAGCCGTTCCTGGTTTGCCGCTCCGTGTCTTTGAACCAAAGCTCAAGCGAGAGCGCATTGGTGGTTTTTCGTCCGTAGTACAGCAAACGGTCAGGCCCACCGGCTTGGCGCACGTAGATTTGGAAGTCTCCCGACACGAGACGGTTCAGCATCCTAAATAGACCGATGAAGTTGGATTTGCCGGAGCCATTCGCGCCGATCAGCACATTCACCGGCCCCAGAGACAGCTCCTGATTACGAATAGATTTGTAGCCCTGCACAACGATCTTTTCTAGCAAACGCATTTCGTTTCCCGCCTTCAGGCCGACGCCCTCCCCCTCGCTTGTTTCGAGAGGCCTTTCTGGAAGCTTAGGTACGCCGTTAGTAGCATAGATGCCCATAAGTATAACATCTACGATAGTTGGACGCGAATCGGTTGCGGAGTCCTTCCGATGGGTAGTCTCTCCGCCTCTAACGAAAATTTGCGCGGTGGGAACGAAGGCAGGTAGAATCTGCCTATTAGAGATTCGGGCATAGGTAGAATTTGGAAGAAAGGCGAGGGCCGTTGTGGAACCGAACAGGCAGTGTCTTTTGGGGTGTAGCACGAAAGAGTTAGAACAGATAGCCCTTGAGTTAGGGGAACCGGCCTATCGGGGGCGGCAGATAGCTCGGTGGATTTATCGTAAACAGGTCCGCACGCTCGATGCTATGAGCGACCTGCCCGCCGCCTTTCGTGCGCATCTGGCGGCTAACTACCGCTTAGGTTTGCCCGATGTAGTGCATCGTGAGGTTGCCTCCGATGGCACCATTAAATATCTCCTTCGGCTGGAAGACGGCCTCACCGTGGAGAGCGTCTACCTGCCCTACCCCGATCGCGTCTCGGCCTGCCTATCTACGCAGGTGGGTTGCCCTGCCGGGTGTCGGTTCTGTGCAACGGCACAGGGGGGGCTGGCTCGCAACCTTACTGCAGGCGAGATCGTAGGCCAGTATCTGGCCATGCAAGCCGAGAGCACACGACGCATCTCGCATGTCGTCTATATGGGTATGGGAGAGCCATTGTGGAACTACGAGGCCACGGTGAAAAGCCTGCGCCTTTTAGGAAATGAGGTAGGCCTCTCGATGCGTAATCTCACGGTCTCAACGGTAGGGGTGGTGCCGGGAATCTTGGCGTTGGCTAGAGAGAACATGCCGATTACGCTGGCCTTGTCGCTGCATGCTCCCGACGATGCCCTGCGCGCCCGTCTCATTCCCACCGCGCGCAAGTGGAAGCTCGACGAGATATTGGCGGCCTGCGCCGAGTATGCCCGAATCACGAAGCGTAACCTCACCTTCGAGTATCTGTTGATAGGCGGCGTGAACGATAGCCCGGAGCAGGCGCGTGCTTTGGCCGCTCTCCTCGAACGATGGAAGCTGCCGGGCAACGTGAACCTCATTCCCTTCAACTATGTGGAAACGCCGGAGGGGTTTCGGCGCCCCACCAAAGAGGCCATCGCGCGCTTCCGCGAGACCTTGGCAGCCGCCGGCAGGGTAACAACGCAACGGATGACGCGCGGTGATGCCATCAATGCAGCCTGCGGACAACTACGGCGCCGTATGGCACAAACAGCGGAGGCGACTGTACCTATTCTGTCTCTTCTCCCCCCTTCGGTACGATCATGAGCCGCTCCTACCAAGCAGCCGTTCTCTGCTGCACAGCCCTCTTGTTGCTGGGGCCGCTTGTTGGGTGCAGTCGGAATAGAGTGCCCTCGGCAAACCAAGCCCTGCAAACGGCTTCAAACCGCGCGCCTTCCTCCGGGGCGACATCGGCTAACGAGGCTCAACAGAACTTACGGGGTCGGGTGGAAGGAGATGGGTGGCATCTCCGTTGGAACACCCACAAAACCGCCGACCTCTACGGCCCCATGGTGCCGCTGTTGGTGGCTACTGCCCGAAAGGGCAGCATCTTTTATGAGGGCGGAGGCACGGAGATCACCCTCCTGTTAAAGGGGGTTTACGCACGTCTATATGAACAGGGGCGCTACGTGGCCGATGTGCAGGCCGACACGGTGATCGCCAATCAGCAGCAGCATACACTCCAAGGAGAAGGTCATGTGCGCGTGCTTTCGCGGGAACGTCCACCCAACACCCTCATCACGGCCGATAGAATGACCTGGAAGAGTGAGGCCGACCGAATTATTGCGGAGGGGAACGTCCATCTTGTACAATTTCGAGGAACCTCTGCAGGTGGACGCACGTCAACACCCTATGAGACTTCGGCCCCGCGCATGGTTTACCATATAGCAACCGGGGAGATTGTGGCGACACAGTGAAATATGGATGTCACTATCGGTGGAGGCTTTCTGCCTCTGCCCTTTTTACCATTCTACTCATTGGCGGAGTGGCTTTTGCACGGGCGCAACAGCCCTCCACAAGCGCTCAGTTGCCGGTGGCCATCGGCGATATTCGCATCTCTCACTTTGCCTCTTTTCGCACCAACTTGCGCCAGTTGCGTAACTTTGTGGTAAGCGGCAAAAACATCGTTGTGGCCACCACCGACCCAAGTCGCCCCTTAAGGTTTTACCTGGTGGTCAATGGAGTGGTAGGCCATGCAATTGGGCCGAAAGGAAGTGAAGTGGAGGCGGAGCTAGAAGGCCCCATTCAGTTTCGCGTGGTACGTAAGGTGGGGCAGGAGCAGCGCACTTTGGAGGGAACGGCCGGGCATGCGCGCTACAACGAGCAGACACAACGGCTTTCCCTATCCGATGGAGTGGTGGCGAAACTATTCGACCCAAGCCGCTTAGAAGGCCCGGCAACCGTTCATGTAGATAGCGCCGTTGTGGCCACCGATAAAAGCGGTCGTCTTCAACTAAGCGGGCGTGCCGGCACCGATTCCCTTACCTTTGTGCCGAAAATGGCTACGCCTAAAGGCGGCGCTCTGCCCCGCCATCGGCTGGGCACGGTACAGGTGATAGGGTTTACGCGGGGCGATGTAGACCTGCCGCACGCTGTGCAGCTTAGCGGTTCTCCCGTACAAGTTACCTTCGACGATGTGGTTACCAAGGCCAAAGGCACTCTCTCGGCCGATCTTTTAGAGGCCTACTTTGCTCAGAACCATCTGGTAGAGATAGCGGGGCAAGGAGATGTTCGTTTTCATGGAACGGAGCCAGATGCCCGGAATCGTCTCATTATTCTCGAGGGCCGTGCCGATCGGGCGCACTATGAGGCTGCCCAGTCTCAGGTTTCTCTCGAAAATGTGGAGGGAACTCTTCAGATACCCCAAAAGCTTCAAGGCCCCGCCCACATCCAAGTGGCGCGTTTGGTAGCTCAACTCGGTCGCGCAACCACCTATCTCTTCTACGGCGAAGCCGGCCGCGATTCGATCAGCTTCTCTCCTCAACCCTCCGCCCTGCCTGTAACTCAAGGAGAGCATGCGCGTCCAATCTCTGTAGGAACGGTGGAAGTCAGCGGCTTTGAACAGGGAGAGTTTGTGCCGGGCAAGCGATTTCATGTGGAGGGAAAGAGGTTGACCATCCAGACCTCGGAGCCACAAACCGGTTTCGAGTCGCGCATCGAGAGCCAACAGATAGAGGGCGTGCTTTCCCCCACCAACGAGGTCGTTCGTATGGCGACACAGGGGGAGGTTCAATGTCGTTTTGTTCGTCCCTATCACCCCGCCGGCAACGCACCAAACCCTCCTCAGCCGAGCGATGGCAAAGAGATTGTAGAGGCGAAAGCGGCCTCTTTAGTCTATACCAACACGGCGCAAACATCGGAAGTGGTTTTGCAGGGGCCTACGCAGATAACGGCGCAAAGCCCGGCCTTGGCGGGGCCGGTGCGCTACGTTGGGGCGCAGGGCGATACCGTTGCCTGGAACTTGCGCAGCGATGACCTTGTTATCGCCAGTCCTCAGAGCACGGCACGAATAGAGGCGGTGGTGCCACCGCCGGCAAACCCAAAACTGGAGAAAGCGCGAGGCAAACAGCCATGAAGCTACGTGCAGAGGAGCTGGTGAAAGTCTATCGGGGGCGCCGTGTGGTCAACGGAATCAGTTTAGAGGTGGAGCAGGGCGAAGTTGTGGGTTTGTTAGGGCCAAACGGGGCGGGAAAAACCACCACATTCTATATGATCGTGGGGCTGGTGCGTCCACAGAGCGGCCACGTCTACCTGGATAACCGTGAGATCACGCGATTGCCCATGTATCGGCGTGCTCGGGAAGGGATCGCCTATCTTCCTCAGGAGCCATCTGTATTTCGCAACCTTACGGTGGAGGAGAACCTACTGCTGGTTTTAGAGGCGCAGCCGCTGACTAAAGCCCAACGTCGCCAACGTATGGAAGAGCTGCTTGGGCAGTTGAACATCGGGCATTTGCGTCGCAGCTTGGGAAGGCTGCTTTCCGGTGGAGAGCGCAGGCGGGTAGAGATCGCCCGTGCTCTGGCGGCGAAGCCCAAATTCATTCTGCTTGATGAACCGTTCACCGGAGTAGACCCCTTGGCCATCGAGGACATCGGCAACATCGTTCACGACCTGGCAAAGTCCGAAAACCGTATTGGCATTCTCATCACAGACCACAACGTGGAGGCCATGCTTGATATTACCGAAAGGGCCTATATCATCGCCGACGGCGTGAAGCGCGTGGAAGGCCCTGCCCATACGCTGTTACAAGACCCGGTGGCCATACGCTCTTATTTCGGCGAGCGCTATACCTATGGTCGTGGCCATGCCGCTCCGCAGGGCTTACGCGCTAAGGCCGAAGCGGAGCTGCGCGAGGCAGGCATCACCACTTGGGAAGCCCCCGAAGCCGAGACGACCCCGAAAGAGAAAGAGCCGGATCATGAAGCTCATTGATAAGTTGGTGTTGTACGACCTTATCGGGCCGTTTTTAACCGGCATGTTCATGTTTCTGGTGCTCGTGTTCACGGCCGGCTTTCTCTTTCAAGCTACCGACATGGTGGTGCAAGGCGTGCCGTTAAACCTCGTGCTCAAGTTCGTGCTCTACGCCCTGCCCGGCATTCTCACCCAGACGTTTCCCATGGCGATGTTGCTCGCCTCGCTGATGGCGCTTGGACGCCTCTCTGCCGATAGGGAGATTGTGGCGATCTTCACGGCGGGCATCGGTTTTCCGCGCGTGGTGCTGCCCGTTTTCGTGGTAGGCTTGTTGGTAAGTATTGTGGCCTTCACGTGGAACGAGACCGTTGTGCCGCCGGCCACGCGTGCCATGTACGATCTGAAACAAGAGGCACTTCAACACATCGCGAAATCGGATGAACCGATCTCCTACGATATTAAACGTCAGGATGGGCGCGGCCTAGAGGAGAGCGTGTATGTGCAGGGAGGCTACGATGCCCGTACTCAAACCCTCCGAGACGTTCGCATCGTGCGCTACAGTGACGACCCGGCGATGCACGGGGCTGTGGAGCTTATTGTCAACTGCGCGCGCGCCCAAAGCACCGACCGACGTGGCCTTGACCAAAGCGGTTTAAACTGGACGTACTACGACGGCTCTTGGGTGCTGCTTGTGCCCGACAAGGCCACAGGGCTGATAAAGGATACACTCGTTACCAACTTCAAAACCTTGAAGGTGCTTCCCGATAATGCAAGTATAGGCAAATCGTTCAACGAGGTGATGAACGCCCAGGTGAACGATGCCAACCGGCTCAGCTTCAACCAGCTGCGTCGGGAGATCGAGCGCGATAGAGCGGAGGGACGTATTGAGGAAGCGCGTGGGGAAGAGGTAGACCTCTACGGCAAGATAGCGCTGCCTTTGGCGAGCGTTATTTTTGGGGTGGTAGGCGCAGCGCTGGGGCTTAACACCCAACGAGGGGGAAGCCGCACGGTGGGATTTGGTATGGCGATATTCATCGTATTTCTCTATTGGGTATTCTATCACGCCATGTTTGTTATTGGCAAAAGCGGAGGGTTGCCTCCGATGCTGGCAAGCTTCTCGGCCGACATGGTCGGTGCCGCTGTAGGGATTTGGCTGACCCTAAGGGCTTCGACCTAGGCTTCCCTTTGGGAAAGGGGGGATAGGAGCAAAAGATGATCTGGACAACACTAGCACTGCTCTTACTGGTCGTGTTAGGCGGTTTCATTGCCTATTACGGCGATCTTCAGGGGAGACGATGGGGAAAACGCCGCGTCTCCTGGTTTGGGCTGCGTCCCAAGCATACGGCCATCCTTATTACAAGTTTAACCGGTGCCTTCATCTCGATGGTGAGTATTGCAGCCCTGCTGCTTATATCTCCCCCCATTCGACAGGTTGTCCTCGAAGGCGAGCAGGCCATAGCCGAAAAAGCTCGGCTCGACCGTCAGGTGCGCATCGCCCGCCAGCAGGCCGCCGAGGCCATGGCACAAGCTAAGCGCGATCAGGAGCTTGCCCAAGAGGCACATCGGCAGCTGCTTCTCTCGCAAAAGGCGCTGCAGCAGGCCAAGCAGCATGTGGTTGTGCTGCGCGCCCAAAGCGAACGGCTGCGAGAACAGGTGGTTCAGAAACGGGACGAGCTGGTGCACAAGACCCGTGAGGTGGCACAGTTGGAGCGGCAGCGTGCCCATTTAGAGGCTCTTAATCGGCATTTTGTGGCTCAAAACCACGAGTTGGCCAAGCAGAACCTGGCGTTGGTGCATAAGAACACCCAACTCACTCAAGAGAATAAAACTTTAATTGCCGCCAACGGTGACTTGCAGAGGCAGAACGCCGATTTAGGCCGCGCCAACGAGGTTCTGGAGCGAACCAACCAACTGCAGTTAGAGGCCAACCAAAGCGAGGAGCAGAAAGCCGCTGAGATACGCAAGCAACTGCAAGAGGTACAAGACCAGCTTGCGGCGGCGCAAAGCCGTTACGCCATGGTGAGCCAACGTTTAGACGAGGTCTATCGCTTCCTCGCCGGTTCCGCCAACGATTATCTGGTGTTGCGTCAAAGCCCTATCGCCGTACGCTACGGCGCAGAGCTGGCGCGTGGGGTGATTGCGGCGCACTTAGACCGTCAGACCATTCTTAGCCAGTTAAAGCAGTTGCTGCAGCAGGCCAGCGCCACAGCGCTGGGCTATGGTGCCGCCATAGGAGATAACGGCAGCGCCGTGCGCCTCCTGTCGCCTATGTCGTTAACCCTAACCGGTGGGGCTTCCGGTTCCGACTCGGAGGCCGCGCTTAGCGATTTGGCCGGCAGGCTAGAGGGCAGCGATACGCCAACGCTGCTTATTGTGCGTAGTCTAAGCAATACCCTTAACGGCGAACAGGTGCCTGTAGAGGTGGTTAGCCGCACCGTGCAAACGGTGTTCCACCCCGGCGACGAGCTTGCCGAAGAGAGGATCGAAGGGGCGCTTTCGGAAAAAGACCTACAGCAGAGGCTAGCCCAGTTTTTACAGACGGATGTGCGTTCGGCCGCGATCAAGGCCGGCATTGTCCCCGCCGTCGACCCGGTTACCGGTGCCAGCCAAGTGGGGCTGTTCGACCCGCTGACATTGGCGCACCTCGTGCAACAGGCCGAGCGAGTGCGTGGCCCACTACTGATAAAAGCGGTGGCAGCCGGTTCTATCACCTCGGCCGACCTTCTCGACCCAGAGCACTTGCACATCGAGTTTCTGCGTGCTGCGGGGGGATAGGGCGCTTCGATGGCTTTCTTGAGAACCGGTTTAGCACCTTACTGCCCAAGGAGATCGGAAAGATAGACCAACATGTGGTACTGGCCGTAGACCCCGGTCGGGTTCGTTGTGGGGTTGCGGTAGTAACCGAAGAGGGGAAAGCGCTTTACCAGGCTATTGTGTCGCCGGACGGGCTTGTGGAGGAGGTTGGGCGGCTGAAAGCGCAGTTTTCACCGAGAGTGATTCTTGTAGGCAAAGGAACGGGCAGCGCTCCTCTTATTGAGGCGTTGGAGAGGGTGGCAGAGGAGACCCCCATTGTAGTGATGGAAGAGGCCTATACGTCCGAAGCGGCGCGCAGACTTTTTGTGCAAGAGAACCCCGCACGTGGTTGGCAAAAACTGTTGCCGCGCGCCCTTCGTACGCCGGATAGGCCCTACGACGACTATGCAGCCCGCATTTTGGCCCAGCGTTGGTGGCAGCACCAGCGTTAATCTTGCAGGAGCAGTTCTATCTTTTTGGCGTACTTGCAGAGCAGCTCATGGGCATGTTCGTGAGAGCTAGATTCGGCATAGACGTGGAAGTAAGGCTCCGAGGCATCCGGTAGAACGAGCACCCATCCATCTCTTTCAAAGAATTTAATGCCGTCTACCATCTCCACATGCTGTTTATTCGCAGACATAAGCGCATCGGCCTCGCGGGTAAGCACCCGCATAATGCGCCCTTTAGCATCCCACGGGCAGCGTATCGTGGTTCGGGTGAGGTGGGCCGGCGGCAGCTCGTGCACCAGTTCGGAAAGGCGCAGGCCGGTGGTGGCCAGCATCTCCATCAGTTTGCCGAAAGCGTACATGGCATCGAAGGTAGGTTGAAACTCGCTGAAAATAAACCCGCCGCGATCATCGCCGGCAAAATCCACACGACCCTCCTTATTGGGGCGTGCGACGCAGAACTCCATGAGGTCTCTAGAGTTTGTGCGCGAGCGCACGATGGTGCCATCGTGCAGGGCAACGATGGGTTCCAGGATGCTGGGGGCGGTGATGGGTACGGCAATACGCGCATGGGGATGGGTGCGCGCCACGAGGGCGATCATCAGCGCCAACAGCTCATTACCGCCGATAACCTGTCCCTCTTCGCTCACCAACGTCATCCGTTCGCCGTCGGCCTCAAACAGCACGCCCATGTCGGCCTGCAGCGTCTGCACGATGCGTGCGAGGCCGGGCAGCAGGGCAGCCCGCGCTTCGGGCGTTTTCGGGGTTTTCTGAACATCGGGATAGGCGTTTAGGGCAATAAGGTCTACTCCCATGCGTCCAAGCATGGAGGGATAGATACTGGCGAGGCGGCTAAAGGCGAAGTCGGCCACCACTTTCAGGTGAAGGTCGCGTATGGCCTCTGTGTTCAGACGATGATAGAAGGCCTCGGCATACTGTTCGATGCCGCGCCCGGCGAACTCCAAAATGCCCACCTGTTCGGCATCCACGCGCCGGAAGTCCTCGCGATAGAAGATCGTCTCTATTTTGCGTTCGGCGCTTTGAGCGATGTAG
>NZ_DATGLN010000052.1:0-7096 GCF_035294165.1 Chthonomonas sp. | reverse complement strand
GCTCCCATTCCGGCTTACCAACATGTTGGCGTTATTGTAACCGTAATTCTCCGCCCCACTCACATTATCCTGCTTCGTTAGCCGGTTGCCCATCGCATCGAACGTGTAGCTCTGCGTCTCCCCATCCCCGTAGTTCACGCTTACCAAACGGTTCAGACTGTCGTAACCGTACTGCTCCGTGCGCACGTTCCCTCCGCCATCGGTTATCTGGTTGGTCAACCGTTGCCCGTCGTTATCATAACTGTACACGTTCTGATACAACCCCTTCGACTGCCAACCCCCACCGCTCACCTGCCAATGGTAACTCGTGCTCTCTTGGGTAAGCCAGTTGTGGTTTTCATAGGAGTAATCCGTCTCCATATAACTGACCAACGTCGGGTTGCTGCCGGTGGTGTATACCTGGTTCGTTATGGCTACCCAAACCTTCCCTAACTCATCAAAATTATAGGTCACCAACCGGCCCTGGTCGTCGGTTACCTGCCACAGCAACAAACATTGCGCATTAGGGTCGTCTTTGGGAAGCGCCTCATAGGTAGAGCCGTTGCTGGCCGTATAACTATACTGCCACGTTCCCCCATTGGGCAAGCTCATCGAGAGTCGTTGCCCCACCAAACCGTAGGCATAGCTTATCGTGCCGTCTACCGGGTCGCTCACACTCGCCACCCAATCGCACCCCGGCGCATACGTAAAACTCGTTACGCCTCTGTTATCGCTTACACTGGTCGTGCGCCCGTTGGCATCGTAGCTGTAGCTCACCGTCTCCCCGGCCGTTTTGGCCGTAGGCGGAAAACTGGCGCTCTGCAACTGCCCCAACACGTTATAGCTAAACGTGCTTGTCTGCCCCATCGGATCGGTGGATTGAACCACATGCCCCACCTCGTCATAGCTCATCGTCGTGGTGCGGTGTAAACCGCCCACATCCTGTACCACCTGCGTTAGGTACCCATGCGGATCGTTGTAGGTGTAGTTGGTCACCACCCCGTTCAGGTTGGTTTCGGAGGTCTTCTGCCCGTACTGGTTGTAGGTATAGGTGTACTGTTTGTGGTAGCTGGGGCTGGAGGGGTCGTTATAGCCGGCATCGCGCACCCACAGCACGTTGCCTCGGTTGCCCACGTTGGGGTCGCTATCCAACCCCACCCCAAAGGTGGTGGTGTGCCCGTTAAAATCCGTTACGCTCTGCTTTTGGAAGTAGCCGGAGGCGTCGTAGTAGGTTGTCGTGGCCACCGGGCTGTAATTCGCATACTGCTCCGTGAGCACATTCCCAAACGAGCCGTAGGTCATTAACAGATCGGTTCCATTGGCCGGTTGATAGGGGTTGTTGGGGTTGCGAATGTAGCCGGCCGGGTCTACCTCCTCGATTACGTTCTCAAAGTTGTCAAAGTAGGTGTTGTAAAGATAAACATCTCCTAACGAGTACATCCGCTTGCGAAGGTAAGTATCTTCCGCCATGCGTAATCCCAAGGTTCCATTGCCCACCCCGATGGCAATAGGGATTGAGCCGCTGCTCACACTCCACGTAATCCCCCATGTTACCGTTGTAGCCTGCTGGGTGCTGGGGTTTAGCCCCGGCTCCGTAATGCTGAGCACCCATACCGTGTTCGTGAAGGTGGGGTTGTAGGCGCCTGTACTCGTGATATAGCCCAACCCGTACCCGTAGCTGACCGAATGCCCCAACGGATCGGTTATCGCGGCCAATAGCCCGCTCTCCGTGTTCCCCTGGTTGTCGCTCACCGAGGTGTAGGTGTAGGTGGTCGTCCGGTTCAGATGCCCCACTCCGGGGTCTAACGTCACGCTGCTAAGGTTGCCATCGGCTCCGTAACCGTAGGCCACCGAATACTGAGGGCCGTCCACCTGAACCACCCGCCATACCGGCTGCGTGGCCGTGCCCAAGTTCGCCGTATGGAACGTCAATGTGCGCCCCGTGGGGTCCGTCACCGTCGCTAAGGGGTGGCTCCCGTCCGGCAAGGTGATCGTCTGGTCATACGTTAACACCGTTTTGTTGCCGAAACGATCCATTATGTAGTCACAACTGCGCACGCTGCCGTTGGCTATGTAGTGCTTTATCGTTCCGTCCATGCTTTTGTCGGTGTCGTCTAGCACATTGGCAGGGCCGTTTATCAGGAAGGTGGTGTAGTCGCTGGAGAGTTCATCATACAGGTAGGGCGGAGGCGTGTAAAGCCCATCGGCATCCCGATGGTACTTATGCCGCCCGCCAAAAAAGTCCACCCGGTCGCTGTAGTTGTTGAGCTGGTCGTCTTGACCGCCGTAGTTGGGCGCTTCGTCCTGATTGCGAATGTCGTAGCAGTGCATCCACCCAACCCCAAAGGGGCCGGGGGTGGGGTCGTCCGAATTGTAGGTGCGTTGGAGCGCCAAGCCCTGCCCCCGACCGGGAGCCACCTGGATATCCGTGAAGCTCTTGAAGAGGTTGCCGTTGCAGAGGTTGACATCGCGCAAACTGCGCTGCCAAGGCAAGGTGCCGCTGAAGTACTGGTTGCGGTAGCTGGTGCCGCGCCCCCAAATGTGGCGCATTCGCTTCCAAGAAAGGGGCACCACGGCGGGCCGGGAGGCCGCCTTTTGGCGGGCCTGCTCCCATCGCGCCGCCTGCTGCCGCTGCAGGGCCTGCAACTGCGCCTTGCTAAGGGTCTGGGTTAACCCCGGCTTCAATTGGGTAAACGCCACGGGGCGGGGGCGCAGCAGCTCCCGATAGTGGGCGATGTGCTGGGCCCACGCCAAGGGCGTCGAGAGCACAAACGCCATCGTAGAAAAACCGGTCACCAAAGCCGTTAGCCGCATCGGCCAACCAAAACGTCCTCTGCTCTGCATCCTCGTTTCGCTCCTTTCCTCAAACCGGCCAACTTACCGTTGACCCCCTCGTTCTCCCTTCACTTCCCAAACACCAGGCCCACCTGCTGCCACTGCTGCAGCCACTGCTTTTTGGGCACAAAGAACTCCGCCGGTTTGCCGGCCCCCTCACACTGAGGAGCGCCGGTGGGGTCCCACACCCGCACCCCGTCGGCCTTCACCTGCGTGACCACCACAAAGTGCTGGGGTGCCACCCAGGCAATAAGGGGCCGCGGTTGACGCATAAGCCCCTGCCACGATAGCTGCAACCCTTTGGGGTGCAGCCCCTCTTTCTGGGCCACCTCGGCCAATGCCGCCAAACTCGTGCCGTGCTCTCCGGTGTGCATGGCTTGTGCCAAACGCCCCACCGAAACCCAACGGCCCTGCCGGCGCAGCACCTCCGCCAGGCAAGCGGGGGCGCACTCCGCCTCGGCCAGTATCTGCGCATGCTCATCCGCCCGCCACAAGGCCTCGGCCTGCGCCGAAAGGTTGCCGTGATGAAGCCACCTTAGGCGCAACGTGGCGCCGTGAATGAGAATGCTCTGCGGATAGTCCCGCAAAAACTGCAGATACCCCGCCTCCGCCTCTTGTCTCTTTCCCTCCCCTTGTAGGCAGCAGACGGCCTCATAGGCGGCCTCCTCCTCTAAGGTCGGCACCATCTCCCCCAAAACCGGTTTGGGGGCGCCGTGGTCGGGCAGAGCCTCGGCCACCGACCGACAGCGCAAAAACAGGTCATAGGCTTGAGCAAAGCGGTGTTGACGGGCTGCGGAATAGGCCCATATGAGGTAGGCCATCGCCTCCTGATGTTGCTGCCGCTCGGAGGGCAGAGCCGGCAACCGCGAAAGAAAGCTCTGCGCCAACCGCTCGGCCTGGGCATAGTGACCGGCATAGTAGGCCTCGCGGGCCGGGCGCAGCGGGTCCTCCGTAAGCGGCGGCAGCTTTACCGGTTTGTGCACCCCCACAAACCCGCCCCAACCGGCAGCCGTATAGACCTCATGGGCTAAGGCGTGCACCCGGGGCGGATGAACCGTAGAAGCGCTCCAGAGCGCACTGCTTACCACCACCATACATCCCGCAATCCACCAAAGGGCGCGTGTCTCTCGAAAACGATAACAACCGTTCTTTTTCTCTGCTTGCATCTTCTTGCTCCTTGCTATTCCTGCCCGTAAGCGCTTACCCCATTACAAGTGGCCGTTACCTGCACGTGGGCGACTAAGCCTCCCTTAGGATCGGTAATCGTAAAGGTGTGGTTTAAGCCGGTGATCTGAACCGTCTCGTTGACGGTAGAGACATAACCGTAGTTATCGGTTACTACCACCTGTACCTGAAC
This sequence comes from Chthonomonas sp., assembly GCF_035294165.1. GTDB lineage: Bacteria > Armatimonadota > Chthonomonadetes > Chthonomonadales > Chthonomonadaceae > Chthonomonas. The sequence continues at coordinate 2,925 of NZ_DATGLN010000052.1, read as the reverse complement.
CGTGCTCGTGTCGTTTAGCCCCACCCCGTTCATGCCTATGGTGCATTGAACTACCGATTGCGGCACCGGGGTGGGAAAGGTGATGGTAAGAGGGATGGGAAGGTCCCACGCATTCGGAATGCAGGGGGCCGTAGCCGAACCGTACTCGATCTTGGCGAAATAGACCCACCCATACTGGGTTTCATCTGGTGCACAAAAGGCCACCGAGAGAGGATTGCCGGCTGCCGAAACCAACTTGATCTCCTGCAAAGGCCAAAACTGCCAACCGGGCGCTCCCACGGTCGGGCTATAGGTCACCGTCTGTACATTCTCGGCATTGGCCGGGTTTAACACTCCATAGTCCGGCTGGGTCGTCCATACTATCGTAGCCCCACTCCAATTGGAGCTTTGGGTCACCTGGCATCCCACCTTCACACTCACCTGTTGGTTCTGCGTGGTGTAGGCGCCTGTACTGTACAGAGCCACGGCTCCCCAACGGAATGTGCTACCGGTGGCCGGAGCGCTGAGACCCCCAAACCGCACAAAGCTGCGGGCTATGCGCGCCGGGTCGGTGGCATACCCCACAAATAGCCCTCCACGATAGGTGGTATGTCCAAAACAGTAGTTGAGATAGTGCAGCGTGGCATAGCGCGGATCGATGCGGCTGTCCACCGTTTGGTTGTCTTGGGCCACGTTTACCTGAAAGCCCACCTTCTCCGCCGAAAGCTCCTGCCCTAATCCCCCTGAGGGAGTAGTATCGTAGAGTTGGTAGTAGTAGAAAGTGCCCGACTGAAACCCGTTTGGGATCGTGTCAGTGTAGGTGTTCGTTGTATTAGAAAGGGTGGCAATGACCTGACCGTTGCGCTCTAACACAAAGTTAGGGCCGGAGGCGGTGGCGTCCCATTGCAGTTGAACCTGATTGGGCGGCTTTACCTGTACCACCCGTAGATTGCCGGGATTGAGAGTGAGGGTATCCGTTAGCGTGTTTCCCAAAGTGGCTGTGAGATGCGTAACGATGGGTTGATTAACCCAACTCGTACTAAAAGTAAAGGAGGTAGAGCTTTGGCCTGCCGGGACGACAACAGGACCGGGCAATGCGATGCTGTTACCGATATCCACCGAAATCGCCACGCTTACCCCACCGTTTGGGGCGGCCTTATCCAAACTTACCGTGCCGGTGACCTGATTGCCACCCGTTACACTTAGTTGCGTGCTGCCCCCTCCGCCATAGCCATAGCCGTAACCACCTCCCACCGCAAGGGTAAAACTCGTCAGCTGGGCCGGGTAGAGAGTGAAAGAGGCTGTTTGGGATGTATTGCCTAAGGTAGCAGTGATGGTTACCGTGCTCTGGCTGCTGACCGCCTGGGTCGTTATGCTGAAACTGGCGCTAGTTTGCCCGGCCGCCACACTGACACTGGCCGGAACCGTGGCAACCTGCGCCGCACTGGAACTCAGGGACACGGAGACACCCCCACTGGGAGCAGCAGCGCTAAGAAATACTGTACCGGTAGTGGCGTTGCCTCCGGTTACATTGGTGGGGCTTATCGTAAGCCCGCTAAGCGAAGGAGTTTGGGCGGAGGCCATAAGGGGCAGAGCCATTAGAAGAAGGGCACTTGCAAACAGCCTCCCCAAACTGCCTTGCCTTTGCATCCATCGGGTAAGTCTAAAGCATTTCCAAGCCATCGGGCTCTCCCTCCTTCCCCGTTTCCCGGAAACGAGAAATGTAGCAAAAGTGACAAAAAAAACCTCTATACCCCCTAAAAACCCCTTTTTACGGGAGTTTGCTAGGAAGTGGATGCCGCTTCTGCCAATGGGTCGTTCAGACCCAATTTTGCGCTTTTAATATATAGATCACCGCTCGCGCCCAAAACCGGACGCTTTTTGCAAAAAAAGCCTAAAAATTTTTTCAGGAGCTAGTTTCTCCCCCCCCCCGTGTATGGCAATGTAGTATCTTCCTCCCTTCGTCCGCTCTAAACATACCCCCTCCGCCAACAACGCCTCCCGTAAACGCGCCTCCGCACGCTCACATGCCTTCCGAACCGCCTCCACACTCCGACCCTCCTCTAACGCTATCTCCTTATAACTTGCCCCATCCACCAAGTGCGCCCATACCAAACGCCGCTGCTCTGCACGCAACACCCCCAACGCACGCTGCACCCGTTGGCATAGCTCCGCCTGCTCCATTAGCTCCTCTACTCTCCTCCCCGCCTCCAACTCCTCCGTCACCATAGCCAACGCCGCCCTCCGCTCCTGGCGATAATGCCGAACATAGCTGCGCAACCAGTTGCAGGCGTACCGATAGGCGCAAAAGTCTAAATGCGCCTCCACATAGGCACGTTTTGGCTCCGGTAATGCCGCCACATAGGCCTCAAAATCGGCCCCGCACTCCTCCGCCTCGATGGCCGGCAGCCCTAAAAGGCGCCCCATCCTTTCGGCAGCAGAGGCGTAAGGGGGATACGAAGCGTTCACCGACATCTTGGTAGCCCTCCTTTGTTGCTGTCTTGCGAGAAACGCGAAAGGGGCAAAGTGCCCCAAGGTGAATGCCTCCATTATAGAGACACTTGCCAGAATTGTCAAGCGTTTTTATATGAAATTTTTGTTAAGATTCGCCCCGCCCTCGTCCCACAGACGTACTTGACAAATAAAACCAATCACGCTATACTTACCTTATAAGTTGAGTCAAGATTATCGGTAAGCGGTGTTTTCTCGATGGCGTTCTTTAACTCAAAACTGCGCTATGGACTGTGTGCGGCTGTAGACCTTGCTATGCAGCCGCCCGCGCGGGCTTGCCAAAGTCGAGAGATTGCAGCACGTCAAAATATTCCGGGGCCCTACCTCGACCAAATTCTGGCCGCCCTCAAAGGGGCCGGCATCGTGCGCAGCATTCGGGGAGCAGGCGGTGGCTACACACTCGCAAGACCGGCAGATAAGATCACCGTGGCCGAT
>NZ_DATGLN010000051.1:0-18112 GCF_035294165.1 Chthonomonas sp. | reverse complement strand
TCAACCGGCAACAAAGCAAGCTAATCAACCTCTCTGCTAGGCCTATGGGGTTTGTGAATGCGTATATTTGATGATCTCGCAGTCACGAAGGGTAATAAGCCCCTCTTGAACCATCTCATCAAGGATGGGAAGAAAGGCGTTAATGCGCTCCGGCTGATCGATGATCTCGATGCGAATAGGCAGGTCGGTGGAGAGATCGAGAATTTTGCTGCGATGAATACGTGAGTTAGCTCCATAGCCGACGATTCCCTCCAGAACGGTGGCTCCGGCCAGCCCTTCCTGCCGAGCACGCTCCACGATGGCCGCGTAGAGGGGCTTCCCATGCCACTTATCCGAACTGCCTACATAGATCGTGAGCACCTTGCCAACACCTTCTATCTTCATCGTATTCTGCACCTCCTAAGCCGTTCGCCCCACAAGCAGTAAAGCACACACTCTTCCTAGATAGACCGCAAGAAAGCCACCCAGAACGCTTCCGGCCAAATAGCCGAATAGACGTAGCCACTCCCCGTCCGAGGCCAGGCCTAACGAGTCGTTTTCGAAGGTCGAAAACGTGGTGTACGCCCCAATGAACCCGATGGGAATGAGAAGCGTCCATCGTTGATCCCACACTAAACGCTGCCCCAGCGTTACCACAAGCCCCAAGACGAAGGAGCCGGTAATGTTGATTACCAAGGTTCCCAGCGGAAACCCGTTAACCTGCTGCTGAATCCATACTCCCAAAAAGTAGCGGGCGTTGGCGCCTAAAAAACCACCTATTCCCACGTAAAGCATACGGAGAAAGACATCCTTCATGTCGCTTCGACGAATCTCCTCTAAATTGAGTTTTTCCTCGTTGCGCGGAAGCCAGAGACACAAAAAGCCCCTGATCGGCGCAACGTACCGACCAGGAGCCATTAGCCTACGAAGCGGCGGTTCAGACGCAAAAACGTCTCGGCGGCCTCCATCGCCGTTATCAGTGGGTAACTATAAGTTTACCACACGACACCCATCAAGCGCAGATCGCGCCTCAAGAAAGAGCTTTTTCCGCTTCCAAAACGGTGCCGGATAGTTTAAAATATCAGAAACCTTTCAACGAGGCCATCATGTCTTCTCTGCTCGTTCGTTCCGGCACAAACCCCGACCCGGGAAGGATGGTGCGATGGCGCCTGCTTCCGCCACAGCCCTCCATCGAAAAACGCCTGCTTCAAGGCGGCGATCTCCATCCCATCGTCGCACGCCTTCTGGCGCAACGCGGCATCGAAACCGTGGAAGAGGCGCATCGTTTTCTCCATCCTCGTCTCGATTATCTGCACGATCCCTTCCTGCTACCCGATGTAGAGCCTGCCTGCCTGCGCATTCAGCAGGCCTTGAACCAACGCGAACGGATTTTGGTACATGGGGATTACGATAGCGATGGGGTAACCTCGGCAGCCTTATGGACTCGTTTGTTGCGCCGGCTCGGCGCCGATGTGGAGGTGTTTGTGCCGCATCGCAGGCGAGATGGCTACGACATTCGTAATGCGGCCATCGAGCGGGCGAAGGCCCGGGGTGTGCGCCTCATCATCACAACAGACTGCGGTGTTCGCCGTGTGGAGGAGGTCGAATACGCACGTCAGCTCGGGATAGATGTCATCATCACCGATCATCATTTGCCTCCCGAGGTCTTGCCACGTGCCGTCGCCGTCGTCAACCCACATCGTGCCGATTCGCGCTATCCGTTTCCCTATTTGGCCGGAGTGGGAGTGGCGTTTCGTTGTGGCGAGGCCCTCGTTCGTCATCTCGGCCTCAAAGTGGAGAGCTATCGCCAAGCCTTTTTAGACCTTGTCACCATCGGCACGATCACCGATATGATGCCCCTACTCGACGAAAATCGTGTTCTCGTGGCCTTTGGACTTCAACAACTGCCCTACACCAAGAAGCCGGGCATTCAGGCGCTCCTTGAAGTAAGCGGGCTTCAGAGGGCGCAGACAGAGGAGAACGTCCCTCCTCTCACCGTGCGAGACATTGGCTTTGGCATCGGCCCGCGCTTAAATGCGGCGAGCCGTGTGGACGAGACAAAACCCGCCCTCGATCTCCTGCTGACGTCCAATTTGGACGAGGCAAGACGCCTTGCAGCCCTGCTCGATGCACGAAACCGAACCCGTCAGGAAGAACAGAAACGGATATTTCAAGAGGCCGTGCTTCGGGTGCAGCAAGAGGGCCTGCACGAACGAGCCTGCATCGTGATAGAAGGGACGGGCTGGGGCAGCGGAATCATCGGCCTTGTGGCCGGTAAGCTTACCGAGATGTTTCATCGCCCCTCCATTGTGCTGGCCTTGAATCCGGAAACGGGCGAAGGGCGCGGTTCGGCTCGCTCCATCGAGGCCTTCGACCTCGGTGAGGCCCTGGAGCAGTGTCGTCCCCTCCTTATTGATGGAGGAGGCCATGCACATGCCGCCGGTTTTTCCATTCGCTTAGAAAACGTCGCCGACCTTACCCGGCGCATGGAGGAGATCGCACGCCAACGCTTGACAGAGGAAGACCTACAACCCGTTCTCGATATAGACGCCGAGCTAAGACCCCACCAGATTGATACAAAGCTTCTAGAGCAGATTGAAAGCATGGCCCCGTTCGGCATGGAGAACCCCGAACCCATCTTCGTTAGCTATGGCGCCCCTGTCCGATCCGTCTGCTTGATCGGCAAGGAGTCGCAACATCTCAAGCTGCTGGTGGAAGCGCAAACCTCTCATGGGCTAACCGTTACCTATCCGGCGATTATGTGGGGGCAAGGGTCTCTGGCATCTGAGCTAGCCCCCGGCGCAACCGATATCTGCTATCGTCTCCAACGCAACACCTACCAAGGGGAGTTGCGCATTCAACTGTTTTTGGAGGATATACGGCAGAGAGGCCGCTAGGCAGTTCAGACAGGCCGGCGGGCATCGGCCCACAACACAAAATCGGTCACTTTAGAGTATTCTTCAAGAACCACGCGATCCAGGATTTCGGCAATTTTGCAAAACGCAAGGAGAAAACTGCATGGGAAGAACAGGGAACAATTCGGCCCTTCACGGGGGTGGGTTTCACCATGTGGCCGTGCGCGCATGGGATTTTGAAGGGGCGCTACGCTTCTATATAGAGGGCCTCGGTTTTCGACGCGTCTACGGATGGGGTAAAGACGAACGCGCCACAGGCGGCCGCGATGCACGTGCGGTGATGCTCGACACCGGAGATGGCAACTACTTCGAGGTGTTTGCCGGCGGCACACCGCCACCGGAAGGAGGCCTACCGGAAGGAGCGCTCCTCCACGTGGCTCTGCGTACCAACGACTGCGATGCCGCCATCGAAAAAGCCCGGGCTGCCGGCGCGATCGTCACCATGGAGCCGCGTACGCTCTCCATCGAAGGAGATAGCCCGCAACAGTTCCGCATCGCCTTCTGCAAAGGTCCCTGCGGCGAGATCATCGAGTTTTTCCAAAACGATACGCTCTAGCACGCCTGAGGGCTGCGGTTAAGGTCGCCATTACCCAAGCAAGAGATCCGGGGAACTGCCATAGGCACGACGTTTTGGCAGCCCGCTAAGACCCCTGAAAAGCCGGCAACGCCGAGGGTATCACGCCCCCTGCATTTTCGAGCAGCTGCACGCACTCCCAGTGCCTGTTCTCTTGGGCAAGCTCAATGGGTGTCTTTCCCTGGTTGTCGAGCAGGTCTTCGAGTGCACCGGCCTCAAGTAGTAGGCGCACACTCAATTCGCAGCCCCTTATAGCGGCGACATGAAGAGGTGTGTGCCCATTATAGTCGGCGAAGTTGGGGTTTGCACGGGCGCGTAGCAGGCGTCGCAACGCCTCCACGTGCCCTCCCTCCACCGCCAGATAGAGAGCTGTTCTGCCAAAACGGTCGCTCTCGTTGGCCTCTGCTCCGGCATCGAGCAACAGATCGATAGTGCGAACGTGGCCGCCGGCGGATGCCAGCAACAGTGCCGTGCGCTCCATCTCCGGCTCTATCTCATGTACAGGAGCACCTAGTGCCAACAGCAGCGCAACTGTCTCCGTGTCGCCTTGCGCCGCAGATTGCAGCAAGCGCTCCGCAAGGCGTCGCATCTCCTTCCATTTCTGCTCCGTTATGTCGGTGGGGACGCGAAACAAACGCTCGCGCAGCCGTACCGCGAGACGCCGATCCAACTGGGTGAGCATTAGATAGTGTTTCCGCGCCTCACTCTCTTCCCCCATCTCCAAACAGAGCAGCCCCATCTGATAGCGGGCGATAGGCAGATAGGGAGCAAGCTCGATGGCCTGTTGAAATGCGGCCTTCGCCTTTTCCTGTTTTTGAAGATGCCAATAGGCCAGACCGAGGTTGACATAGGCCAAAGGATAGGCAGGGCGGATTTGGATGGCTTTGCGGAAATGAGCTAAAGCCGCATCGAATTGGCCTGCTTGCAACAGGAGGGTGCCCAAGTTATTATGCGCCGGAGCGTGGTCTGGCACGAGATCGAGCACGGTTCGAAAAGCCTCCCTGGCCTTTGCAAACTCGCTAAGATGTAAAGAGAACATCCCCACTTGAAAACGCGCTTCTGGGTCGCCCGCATCGGTGTTCACAGCCTGCTCGAAAGCCTGAAGCGCCTCACGATAGAGGGAGAGACGAGCACAAGCGTGCCCAAAACGCATTAGGTTTTCTAAAGAAGGACATCTCTCTATTGCCTGCTTTGCCAGATCGTATTCGCCTTCAGGGTCATTGGTCTCTGTAGAAGAAGTGTTGGCCGATCCGTCAGCAGACCCCCGGTCGTGCTGGTGCTCGTGCGGTGAAGAGGGGGGGTGCTGCTGTGGATAGGCGCAGACATAGACCTTACCATCCGAAGCCGCGATGGCGATAAGGCCTTTCTCCGGTGCCAGAGCGAATGCACGCGCCGTTATAGGAGCGGCCAAGCACGAGAATACCGGAGCCAGTGGCCTTAGGCTCCAAATATCGAGCTTACCGGTGCCTGTGCGCACCACCATCGCGTTAGGGTGAAGGAAAGCCATGTCGAAAACCACCTCACCTAGCTCAACCTGCTCAACCCTGCGCTTTTCGTGCACATGCCAGCAAATCAGTTCGCCATCGGCGTAGGCAGCAAGGAGATGCGGCTCCTCCGGATAGCAGGCCAAGGCCGTCACAGGTGCCCCTGGCCCTGTCAACAGCGTGATCGCCTCTCCCTTGTGCAAATCCCAAAGATAGGTTCCTCCCTGATGGGAACCGAGGCCGGCGAACAGAATCTTGCCGTCTGCAGAAAGCGCCAACGCCGTAACCTCTCCACTATGGGGGCCGAGATCGGGCAGCACCTGCCACGTGTAAACATCTTGGCAGAGCAGATGACGGCTTTTCCCACCCATCACAAGCAGCCCACCGGCACACACCATTGTGCGCAGCGGAAAGGAAGCACGGAAAATGTGAAGACAGCGCTGTTGCCCAAGATGCCAAACGCGGGCAGTTCCATCTTCTGAAACCGATGCCACCAGCTCCGTATCTAAAGCCTTCACAGCCCAAACCGGCCCTCGATGGTGCCCCAGCACTATCGGTTCGCTGTTAGTGCGTGCCTCCTGAAACCACACTGTTCCCTGGGCGCTACCCACCACGATGTGCTTCTCATCGGATGTAAAGCAAAGCGCGCTCAAACCCCCCGCCGACTCCAGACCCGTTAGCTCAAACAACCTGTTTTGTCCCATTGCTCTTCTCCGAAAAGTCTCACGATTTGGAAAAAGGTGGCGACACCGTATGAACGGGACACCTTCCAGGGCTGCGTCACCGGTGTCGCCATAGAAACGTCGCATCACACTTATCTATGATAGCTGTGCTTTGCGAATTGCACTGTGACCTATGTCACAAAGGAGGTGTGAAATTGTTCACAACACGTAATAGAAAATGCTTTGTGGAGGGGTAAAAGCGGAAAAAGGGGATTTTAAGGCTTAAAAATACGGGGGATACGCTGGGTGAGACAGGTGGTGATTTCATGTTCAGTTGTGCCGATGGATTTGGCCATCTCCTCTACAAAGAGGCGCTCTGCGCCCTGCTTCCCGATGGCGACGGCCACATCACCGGGTTGAACGGAGGGAATATCGGTAACGTCGAGAACGGTCTGGTCCATGCAAATTCGACCTAATATGGGAGCTTTTTGACCATGCACCAACATGTAGCCCTGGTTAGAGAGGCGACGCGGGTACCCATCGCCATAACCTAGAAGAACGGTGGCCACGCGAGAGGGACGGGCCAGCCGATGGGTAGCTCCATAGCTAATAGAGTGCCCTGGAGGTAGTTCCCGCACGGTGCCGATAGCAGCCTCAAGCTGAAGAGCCGGAAGAAATCGCGTGCGCCAGAGGTGGCTTTGAGGAGTGTTCGGCAGTATTCCATAGATAAGCAGGCCCGGTCGCACCAGATTCGATTCGGAGTCCAAACCTTCGAGCAGCGCGGCGCTATTGGCGCTATGTACCCATCGGAACCTCGCTCCCGCCTTCTCTAAGGTATGACGAACCCAATGAAAACGTTCGAGCTGGCTTTGGGTAAGTTCGCGAAAGGGATTTTCCGCTTCGGCGAAGTGAGTTCCCAAACCGGTAAAGGTAAGGCCACGGCTCTGGGCAAGCCTCCATAAAGCGACCGCCTCCTCCGGCAAAACGCCCGCACGCCCCATACCGGTGTCAATCTCTAAATGGGCCTCACGACATCCGGCGGCCATAAGCGCTCTTAACACATCTTCGCTCCCGATGAGGGGGGTTAAGTTGTAATGAACAACCTGCTCGGCCTCTTGAGGCGCGGGCACACACAGCAGAGCTACTGGGCAGGTGATGCCGGCCCGGCGGAGGCACTTTCCCTCCTCTGCGGTGGCCACTCCAAGCCATTGAACTCCGGCCTCCAAAGCCGTTCTGGCCACAGCAAGAAGTCCATGCCCATAGGCATCGGCCTTCACAACGGCCATAATCTCTTTAGAAGGGCCGGCAAGCTTCCGCAGGGCTGCAATATTGGCACGAATAGCTGCCAAATGGATCGTCGCCCAGGCGCGGGTTCTGCCGTTCCTCTCTCCGTCGGGAGCACGCCGATTCTGCATGAAACCCAAAGCTCCTTTTTAAACTCAATCGAGGTATGCTAAAAAGGGAACGATAGATGCATGTTACCTCAAAAGATAAGCGGCAAAAGAAGGATATAATCCGGTGACAGTTTCGTAATTCTTTAGAGAAACCACGTGAACACCCTTGAAGGGAGCGTAGATTAGGATGAGAAAACTTGGCGGTTTGAAGCCAGAGCGTTGGCTTCTACTGGCGTTTGGGCTGTTAGCGCTCGTTGGATGGTCTGCTTCAGGAACAGGAAACTCTGAAAAGGCCTCGCTCCAGACAACCCGTCTTGAGTTTCGTGACATCGCCGGCCAAGCCTATTCCTGGACGACCATCGCCTCTCACAAAGCCAACGTGTTCCTCTTTCTTTCTTGTCAGTGCCCTGTCTCTAACCTATACGGCCCTCGCCTAGCGGAACTGGCACGCCGGTTTACCGGAAAGGATGTGCAGTTTTTTGGGGTCTACCCCGACATTCAAGAGAGCCTGGCCGATATCCAACGTAATGCCAAAGAGCACGGATTCCCCTTCCCCATTGTGCAGGATAAAGAGGGCGTGCTGGTCTCCCAGTTAAAAGCCACCTACACGCCAGAGGCTGTCGTGGTCAACCGCCAGGGGCAAGTCTGTTATCGTGGGCGCATTGACGATAACGTCGTCACCACCAAAGTGACCTCCCACGACCTGCAACAGGCTATTGAAGCTGTATTAGCAGATCGCCCAGTTCCTCACCCTAACCTGCCTTCCTTCGGTTGCATCATTCGCCGAGGCCCTGTGGCTTCGGTGGCACTGCTTCCGGGAACACCCACCTATGCTCACGACGTGGCCCCTATTCTGCAAAACCATTGCATAGAGTGCCATCGCCCCGGGCAAGTAGCTCCCTTCTCTCTTACCACCTACAAAGACGCTGCCGCTTGGGCGCCCGACATCGTTCGCTACACACAAAATGGCACCATGCCCCCTTGGAAACCGGCGCCGGGCTATGGCGATTTTGTGGGAGAACATCACTACGTGCTTACTGCCGCTGAAAAAGAGGTCTTGGTAAAGTGGGCCAAAGCGGGTGCCCCCGCCGGCGATCTCAGTAAAACGCCGCCCATGCCTCACTACCCATCCGGCTGGGAGTTAGGTAAACCTGACCTCGTCTTCCACTCCGATCAGCCTTATCATGTGGCCGCAGATGGAGACGATGTTTACCGCAACTTCATCATCGATCCCCACTTTACCCACGATGCATGGGTACGAGCCGTTGAAGTTCACCCCGATGCGCGCGCCGTGGTTCACCATGTTATTATCTATGTGGATGGCCTGCACCTTTCCCCCGCCGTCTCCGAAAAATATCATAAAGAGCATCCCAATGACCACGAGCCGGGCTATACCAGTTTCGGCGGACCTGGTTTTGTACCCACCGGTTTCCTAGGTGGGTGGGCGCCCGGAAACGCGCCTCAATTTGCCCCACCCGGCGTGGCCATGTGCATCCCCAAAGGTGCCTTGCTGGTTCTGCAGGTACACTACCATAAGAACGGCGTGCCTCAAACCGATCAGACGAGCTTCGGGCTCTATTTGGCCAAAGAGCCGGTTCATAAAAACGCCATCGTCAGCATGGTAGCCAACTTCGGCTTCCGCATTCCACCCGGTGCTCCGCACTACGAAGTGGATGCGCAAACCACCGTTCCGGTGGACTGTCATGTGATGAGCATCATGCCGCACATGCATCTGTTGGGCAAGGAGATGAAGCTGTGGGCTACGCTTCCAAACGGCAAAGAGGTGCCACTTATCTGGATTAAAAATTGGGATTTCAACTGGCAACGTACCTACTGGTACCGCCAGCCGGTGGCCTTACCAAAAGGAACTGTGGTTCACCTGGTGGCCTACTACGACAATTCAAGCGATAACCCCTTTAACCCCAATCGCGATCATCCCAAAGCCGTTGGGTGGGGTGAACAGACCACCGATGAGATGTGCATCGCGTTCCTCTTTGTTACGCTGGATGCAGAGCATCTCAATGTGATGCCGCAAAATCCGGTTACGGTTGCCTCCGCTTCAAGTACCTCGGCACCGCCTACAAAATAGGCAAGAATGCCCTTACCACGGCGACCCCTCAGGTAGAAGAGCGGACAACTAAGCGTGTGGGAACTTCAGCATGGCGAGGAGGTAACTCCTCGCCTTTATAAAGGGCGTTTAGACGCTCTACCAACATGTTGACGGCAATATTGCATATCTCTTCCAATGGATAGACAAGCGTTGTCAACGGAATGTCGAGTTGGGAAATGAGAGGCAGATCGTCGCATCCCACAAGCCCCATATCTTGAGGAACCCGTATCCCCTTCCGCCGAAGACCGGAGAGCGCCCCTAAGGCCGCCATGTCGTTGAAGCAGAGAAGAGCGTCCGGACGATGGGGGTCGTCGGCAATCTGTTCTGCGCAAGCACGGGCTGCCCCAACATCGTAGGCGGTTCCGGGGAAGGTATAGATAAGCGGGGGCTGCCCGATTTTCTCCGCAAACTGCTTGTAAAATTGACCCCTCACATCGTTACGTGCCACCGCCGATGCCGGAGCGATGTAGCCGATTCGCCGATAACCCCTTTCCAAAAGATGATCTACCGCCTCCTGTAGCCCGGTGGTAAAGAGCGCGCGAACGCTATCCCGGTTGGGCATGAGATAGCCAATAACAACCACATTCTCCATATCGGGCTGCTGCGCCCGCTCTAACACCTGGGTGGAGGTTTCACACCAGAGGATCATGCCGTCCGGCCGACGTGAGTTGAGCGTTTCCAACAGGTGCAGATCGTTGGATTCATCGGCACGTCTAGTGTTTAAAACAAACTCGTAACCACGCCGTTCCAGCGCAATCGCACACAACGACACCATGCGAGCAAAGAAGGGATTTTCCAGCCCGCCAACCAAAAGCCCCACCACGTGACTTCGGCGCGTGCGTAGCTGCTGAGCGGCTCGGTTTACCGTGTAACCAAGCTCTCGAGCTGCAGCAAGTACCCTTTGGCGAGTCTCTTCAGAAACACGCGTGCTGCTGCGTGCGCCATTAAGGACATAAGAGGCCGTCGCATAGTGAACATTGGCAAGACGAGCAATCTCACGAAGGGTAGGCTTTCCGGTGGCCATTTTTCAACTCTCTACTCGCTCGAAAGCAAGAATCTGTTCAACGGAAGATGACACAAACCGACGAGAAACAAGGCCAATAAAAGCTTTCCCTTGACCTAACGTTCGGCTTGATGCCATCATGAATATTATATAGCACACTAAAACCCTCTCGGTCAACGGGTGCTAAGCTGTTCAAAAAATGCGATGTGAGCATAAGCACTCCCACGAAAGGCATAAACCAACGGTGACAAAAACTTTCTTCTCCTCTCGAAACCCGTTCGGGATCATCCTTAGCATTCTGATCGGTTTTTCCATGAAAGGACAAGCAAGCTCTATGCCCGCACCAAGTCGGCCCGCTCTCTATCTCTACACACGGTCAACCGATGCGTCCACCACGATTACTGTGGATGCAAGTCAACCCAACGCCATCCCCATCTCGCAGGATATTTTTGGTAACTTCCTCGAAGACCTCGGTCACGCCATTGAAAGAGGCATCCTCGCCGATGCTATTCTCAACCCAAGCCTCGAGCCGGAAAACCCCTCCGACACCGCTCCGCCTTTTTGGACTCTTCAAGGAAACGCCACTTGGGTGGAAGGCGGCTACTACTCTCCCCATGCCGTTCAGCTTGCCGGTGCAACAAATGGCCTTGCTGTGGGTCGCCTCGAACAAACCGTATTCCTACCGGTTACACGCGACCCACACTATCGTTTTGAAGCGCTCTGTCGCAGCCTAGGAACCGCAGGCACCATCGAGCTACTAATAGAGGGCACCGATGCCCGTGAAGGGCAGGTTTTTGCCCAACGCCCCATCGTCGTGCACGGTAGAACATGGCAAAAGGTCACCTTCACCTTCTCTGTCCAAGAAGCCACTCCTCAAAAGGGCGAGGCCTATCGTTTCGTGCTTGCCTATACGAACGGAGACCCGGTGATCGTAGATCGCATCTCGCTGATGCCAACCGATAACATTGCCGGACTAGACCCGGAAGTGGTAGCTCGCGCCCGAGAATGGCATATCCCCATCCTACGCTACCCCGGTGGAAACTTTTCGAGCGGCTATCACTGGGAAGATGGCATAGGAGACCCCAACCGACGCCCTAGCTCGCGCAACCCCGCATGGGGTGGCATACAGAGCAATCGTTTTGGAACCGATGAGTTTCTGCATTTTTGCCACCTGCTGCACATACAGCCCCAAATTACTGTGAACGCCGGCGATGGCACGCCGGAGAATGCTGCCGCCTGGGTAGCCTACTGCAACGGTGCGCCCGATTCCAGCGTCTACGCTCAAATGCGCGCCGAAAACGGCCATCCGGCGCCCTACGGCGTAAAGATATGGGAGGTGGGCAATGAGCTTTACGGAGACTGGCAGATAGGCCATACCGACGCCCAAGGCAACGCCCAACGCTTTGTTATGTTTCGTGATGCCATGCTGAGGGTAGACCCGACCATAAAGCTTATTGCAACCGGTAAGGGTGACGAGTTCACACCAGAGGGGCTATCGCGCGATGCCGCCTGGAACGAGGCGTTGCTCCGCCGAAGTCTGGAAGAGGGGAATCGCCCGCCCGATTACCTCTCCATCCATCCGCTGCTGCCTTTGCCGGAGGCGGCAGGAGCTCCGGACTATGACGCCCAGTATCAAAGCGCCATGGCATTTCCTACCTTCCTCGACCGCGTGATGTTTCCCCAATTGGCCCACCTCATCCAACAGGGGGAGGGGCCCTATCCCCACACGCGTTTGGCCGTCACCGAGTGGGGCATCATCGTGGGAGGGCCGAACTGGCGGAGCGTGCCGAACCACAGCACCTTTTCCGGGGCCATCTTTAATGCCCTCATGCTCAACGCGATGATGCGACATAGCGACCTTATCTCCATTGCCAATATGACAGGCTTCATGCACGGCGGCTGCATTGAAAAGGTGCGTGGAGTTGTCTATGTAGACCCCCAATACTACACCCAACAGCTCTATGCGGCGGCCAAGCCTTACTATCCGGTAGCCATCCATATAGAAGGCCCTGGAGAGGACGTTCCTGCGCGTGGTCGCCTCCAAGCCGTAACCGATGTGCCCGATGTGGATGCCTTTGCAGCCCTTACCAAAGACCGTAACACGCTGACCCTCTTCCTCATCAACCGCCTGATAGAGGGCGATCGCTTGGTGCGGCTTACTCTAAACGATTTCGAGGCCCGAAGCGTTTCCGCCACGATCCTTATGGCAGATAGCCCTATGGCCGCCAACGATTGGGCGCACCCCGATCGCATTAAGCCCCAACCCTACATGCTGCCCACAGGCTTTCTCAAAGAGGACTCCTCCTTAAACCTACCTGCGCATACCCTGCTTGTTCTTACCCTACATCGCTAAAGGTCTGCTGCCTAAACCAAAACGGCCCTAGAGAAAGCAAACTCGACGGCCACTAAAACCTTGCCGATTCACCGCTAATTAGCGTAAACTAGTATTAAGAGGTCTCGCCAGGTAGAGACTTCGCCGCTTGTCAGAATCAGGGATAGATGGCGGCAAAAAGCCGCTCTCTAGGAAAGGACACAAAGTTCTACAGGAGAAAGAGTGAGAACAAAGGCACGTATTCGCTTCCGTAAGTTGGAACGCCAGCAGCGCCAGGTGAGTGAGCATCTGCGCAACAGTTTAACAGGCGATCAGAGGCGCATCCTCCTTCTCTCGGCACAAGGTTATGGACATGGGGAGATCGCACGGGAGTTGGCACTGCCGGAGGACTATGTTGTCCATTTTGCTCTCGGCATGGTTCAGAGGCTTAACAAAAGCGGGGTGATCCCCTCTCCGGAATGGCGCCATGTGCTGGCTTGGGCAGAAGAGGTGGGTATTCTCGGTTAATTTTGGCCTTCTCGATCCGCCTCGAATCCACTTACACCTGCTCCTAGCCCTTCGCCGGCTAAAAGGCGTTCGGCCTCATCACGGCTAATGAGAATTTCGCGTGGCCGCGCTCCGCTCAGCGGGCCCACGATGCCCCGCTCTTCCATCATCTCCACAATGCGGGCCGCGCGCGTGTAGCCTATGCGGAAACGGCGCTGGAGCATAGAGGTAGAGGCTTGACCGTTGTTGACCACGAGGCGAACGGCCTGGGCAAAGAGCCGCTCGTCCACGTCGTCCTCATCGAAGATACGTTCCTGCGCCGCGTCCTTTCCATCATCTGCAATCGTCAGCATGTCTCCCGGCGAAGGCTGCTGCTTCAGATAGTCCACCAGCGCTTGGGTCTCCTGTTCGCTCAGATAGCACCCCTGAATGCGCGTAGGTTTTGGTGCATCTATGGGCATAAAAAGCATGTCACCTCGCCCAATAAGGCGCTCTGCACCGGGCATATCTAAAATCGTGCGCGAATCTACCTGAGAGGCCACCGCAAAGGCAATGCGGGAAGAGATGTTTGCCTTGATGGTGCCCGTGATGATGTCCACCGAGGGTCGCTGTGTGGCGATAACGAGATGGATGCCTGTAGCGCGTGCCAATTGTGCCAAACGGCAGATCGAGTTTTCGACTTCAGCCCCATGTTGCAGCATGAGGTCGGCTAACTCGTCCACAATAAGCACGATGTAAGGAAGCCTCTCTTCAGGCGGCACCTTTTCGTTGTAACTATCAATGTTGCGCGACCCCATACGGGCAAAAAGGTCGTAGCGACGATCCATCTCACGCAGCGCAGTATGAAAAAGCCCCGCGGCCTGCTTCACGTCCTTAACCACCGGATGCAACAGGTGAGGGATGCCATCCCATAAACTCAGCTCCACACGTTTAGGGTCTACCATCAGCAGACGCACCTCGGAGGGCGTCGCCCTATAGACAAGGCTCGCGATGAGGCAGTTGAGGCAGATAGACTTCCCTGAATTGGTGGAACCGCCGATCAGTAGGTGAGGCATCTTCGCTAAATCGGCATAGCGGCATTGGCCGGAAACATCCTTGCCCAACGCCACGGTGAGCTTAGAGGGCGCATTGCGAAACTCGTCGGTGTCGAGGCACTCTCTTAAGGTCACCACAGAAGGATTCAGGTTTGGCACCTCCAAGCCGATGGCCGATTTTCCAGGAATAGGCGCCTCAACGCGCACATCTATGGCAGCTAGGCTCATGGCAAGGTTGTCGGCCAGGCTTACGATCTTACTCACCTTGATGCCGGGAGCTAGTTGAATTTCATATCGGGTTATGGTAGGCCCGCTAGCTACCTCCACCACGCTCGCACCTATGTTGAACTGCTCTAACGTGGCCTCGATGGTGCGTATCCTGTCGGCCTGTTCCAGACCGACTCCCTTTCCCTCAGAGGCTTTGCGGGCAGAAGGCGCCGCAGGCTCCTTTAAAAGGCTGAGCGGTGGCAGCGCAAAAGCGGATGCTGCACTGGGCGCCGGCGGAGCTGTGGAGGAGGGAGATGGCGCCGAATCGGAAGGAGCTGCCTCTTCTTTGTTGTCCGGCTCACTACGACGTAAAAGCTGGAACGGATTGGGGAAGTGACGTGCCGGCTTCTCCGGTTCGGGCTGGGGCGCGTTGCGCGGCGCCGTCACGCGAACTACCGCCTTCTGCTCCTCCGCTTGCGACTTTTGTTCAACAGGCAGAGTGCGTTCTGTTGGAGGAACGGCTGCAGGAGAGAGGCTTCGCGCACGGGAAGGCGATGATGTGGCAAGCGCGCGAGGGGCTGTACGCACACGGGCTATTTTTTGCCATAGCGCCAGTGCCACCGCTTTTAAGCTGCGCTCATGGAGGTGGGCGATAAGATCGGCAAGCGGCCTATCCACAATAAGCACTATGGAGACAAGCAGCGTCATGCCGAGAGCGAGGTAACTTAACGGCCGTTGCAGCAGCGTATAGAGAGTCCAACCTACCAACCCGCCCAGCCACCCGCCGGCCTCCTTCATGCGCACGGGATCAAGGGAGGCACCGGGCACCAGCAGGAGATGGCGCCAGGTAACAAACGTAAGAAATAGCAGAAAAAGGCCCAGCGAGGAGAGGGTAAGCCGCAGTCGTTGAAATCCCCTCAGCACCATGACCCCGAGCAGCACGATCACCCCTACAATAGCATAGGCACCTGAACCGGCGAAAAGGCGCAAGCCGGCATCGAGAAGTTCCGGTATGGGGGCGTGCTCCGGCTGTAAAAGGCTGACGAAACCCGCAAGCCCTAGAAAAATCAGCCCAATCCCCACAATGTCCTGAAGACGGCGCTGCAGGGTAGGGTCCCAACCGGTATTTTTTTGTCGCGACGCTTTGCCCATCTGGTTTTTTGGCCTACCTGTTCTCGACATTCCCAAAGCTCTTCCCTATCTCGTATAATTCAGTATACACTTTTGCGCTTCCTTCTTGCGAATTCTCTCTTTTCATGATAATATGATAGCAAAAGGAGCCTGCAGGAGGGAGCGAAATGACAGTAGCCTCAGAGGGAGCGACCCCAAAGAATGTGGTACGGATGGGTGTTATTGGAGCGGGGAACTTCGCCTCACGCCGCCACATTCCGGACATACTCAAGTGTCCCGAAGCCCGCTTGGAAGCGTTTTGCCGCCGCGACCCGGAGGCGCGGGCGCGCCTTGCTGCCTTTTTCCATCTGCCTCCTGAACGCGCCTACGCCGACTGGAGAAAGATGCTTGAGGAGGTTCCTCTGGACGCCGTGGTTATCGCAACCCCTCATGCGCTCCACTACGAGCAGGCGAAAGCGGCCTTGGAACGTGGGCTGCACGTTCTCATTGAGAAACCAATAGCCGTGCGCACCGCGGAAGCGCGCGAGTTGAACGCCCTGGCCGAAGCGAAAGGCCTCAAACTGGCAGTGGCTTTGAACCCTCCACATTGGGCGCACTGCCACCAGATTCGCCGAGCGCTCCACGACGAGCGCATGGGCGAACTAGAGGCTGCCTCGCTATTTTGGTGCGGCTCGGCAGAGCCACTCTTCGGCAAAGCTCCTCTTCCAGAAAATCTGCCCGGTGTCGTCCCCCCCTCCCTCTTTCGCGCCGACCCAAACCTCGCCGGCGGAGGCTACTTCATAGATGGCGGCTCGCACCTTGTTTCAGAACTGCTTTGGACAACGGGAAGGCAGGTGAAACGGGTTACTGCCGTCGCCGACAACTACCCCTCCGATATGCGCATCTCGGTGAGCCTGGAGCTGGATAATAGCTCGTTCGCCAACATCACCGCCATTGGGGATAGTAAATTTGTTAATCGCCGACTACGGCATATCTTTGCCTGCACCGGTGGAACCGTCACCGTGAACCACTGGGAGTTTGAAACAAGCATTACCCTGCACGAGCAGCAGGTGCGCCGCTTCAAGGAGGCCGATATGCTGCCTGTTGAGGGGCCGGTGGCCAATTTCGTGAGCGCTATACTCGGCTATGGCTCCCTCTACTCGCCGGGGACGCACGGGGCCGATGTGGTGGAGGTCGTCGAAGCTGTCTACCGTTCTCTAGAGACCGGAAAATCGGTACCTTTGCCCCTTACGAACACCGCATAGGCTCCGGCAGGAAAGAGAGCATGCCTTTGCCAAGACCGACTAAGGGTTTGCAGAAAATCTTACGATACGCTCTATATTAAAGGGAAAGTTTAACGCCTTGCTGGAAATCATCATATTAGGCAGCGGCACATCGCACGGTGTGCCCATGATCGGCTGCGATTGTGCGGTCTGTCGCTCGAACGACCCACGTAATAAACGCACAAGGCCCTCCATTGCCGTTAAAAGCCCTTCCGGCACGATTTTGGTAGATACACCGCCAGAACTACGTTTGCAGGCCATTGCTTGCAACTTACGTGCGGTAGACGCCGTTCTTTTCACCCATACGCATGCCGACCACTTGATGGGGCTTGACGATCTACGTCGCTACAACGACCTGATGGGCAAAGAGATACCTATCTACGGCGACGCCTCAACGCTGGAAGATATTCGGCGCGTCTTTCGGTATGTCTTCATAGAGACTCAAGCCGGTGGGGGCAAGCCCCGCCTACAGCTCTTTGAAGTGAAATCGCCCATGGAGTTGTGCGGCCTCATCATTGAGGCCTTCTATGTGCTGCATGGCAACCTTCCCGTGCTCGCCTATCGCTTCCACCACCCTCAAACACAGCGCTGCATGGCCTACGTCACCGACGTTAGCCACATTCCACCTGAAGCCATGGAAAAACTCTACCATCTCGACCTACTCATCATAGATGCCGTACGTTACGAGCCGCACCCCACCCACTTCGGCCTTTGGCAGACGCTAGAGGTTATCGAACAGCTGCAACCAAAGCAGGCACTGCTTACCCATCTTTCCCATCGTTTCGACCACGCCACCCTCTGCGCAGAAACGCCGGAGCATGTAAACCCGGCCTATGACGGCCAGGTGATCTGTTTAGAGTAGGAGGTAATTGCCGCTTTGGATGAAGAGAAGCTGAAGACAGCCCGAACCCTAGCTTTTCGTGCCTTAGCGCGCTCGGCCTGTAGCCAAGCCCAAATCGAGAGGCGTTTAGCGCAAAAAGGCTTGCCAGAGCATGTCGTTGCACAGGTTATCGAGGAGTTGAAAACGCGTGGATGGCTCGACGATGCGAAGTTTGCCCAAGATTGGGTGGCGGATAGAGCCGATAGAAAACGCTATGGGCGGCGGCGCCTTGTGGAAGAGTTAAAAGCGCGTGGGTTGACGGAAGAGCTGCTCGAAGCGACTTTGCCCCCACCCGACCCCGAAGAGGAGCTGCAGCGAGCGCGTGCAGCCATTGCCCGCCGATGGCCTCCGGGCAGTTTGGCCCATCTAGAAGGGGAAGCCCTTTTGGCAGAAAAAAGGCGCTGTGCCGCCTTTTTGCAACGACGCGGATTTGACAACGAAACCATAAAGAAGGTATTAGGAGAGCTTACGTCTAAATAATAGCTTACTTTACGCCGTGTCTTTGCTTCACCTCTGAGGAAAGCCGCGAATCTCGCAGAGCTTTCTGGAGGTAGAAGAGTTGCCACACGTCGGAGTATCGGTTTTACTGATAGCGGTTGTTCTGGGAGCGCTCTGTGGAGCCTTCCTTGGATATTTCTTAGAACACTTCTTCATTGGTC
>NZ_DATGLN010000050.1:0-1663 GCF_035294165.1 Chthonomonas sp. | reverse complement strand
TATCCAGACCGGTTTGTTGGGTGACGTTTTGGAAGTGTCCTTTACCGTCATTATGGAAGAGGGCGAGGGTGGGGCCGACGAGGAGGATATCGAGGTTGCCGTCGTTATCGAAATCGAGGAAGGCGCATCCGTTGCCGATGGTTTGAAGGATGTTGAGAGGTCGGGGGCCGGGGATGACCCAACGGTAATCTAGCCCAGCTTCGGCAGCGACATCCCGAAAGAGAGGGTTTATAGATGATGTGTGAAATGCGTTTTTTTGTGAGGGTATGGGAGGCATGCATCCCGAAAGAGCACCTAAAAGCGACAGGAGGCAGCTGCGTCGTGTAAAGCGATGCGTCACTGTGTCCTAACCTCCTTGTCCCCTTCATGAATACAAAGCAGGGCATCGGCAGGCAGATCGGTATATGTGGACTCGATACCCGAAGGCCAATGAACAGTTAAGCTAGCGATTTTTGTCTCTTTGTCAAGCCCAAAATGAACTCTTGGATCGGAGGAGGACATATACGATCCATCGGCATGACAATGGCGTAGCAGAGTTCGCTCACCTATTTTCGCTTTCAAATAGGCTCCGTAGCCATCTCGGTTGCTTCGGGTTCCGATGAGCTTACACTGAACCCAGTGTCCGACGGGAGCGGTTTCATTATGAAGCAAAAGAGGTGTGCCTTCAGAATCCACGATGAGCACATCCACTCTGCCATCGTTGTCGTAGTCGCCTATGGCCAATCCGCGCCCAACGATTTGCCGGTTAATCGCTTTGCCTGCTGCCTTGCTAACATCCTCGAAGGAGACGAGCACTCCACCCTTATTGCGAAGTAGTATCGTCGGCTGGCGATAGGTGGTCGTAGGATCGATCATATGGGCGTTGTCTGCGATGTGCCCGTTGGCGACGATAAGATCAAGCCAACCGTCGTTGTCGAAGTCGAAAAACTTAGCCCCAAAAGAGACGTAGGGCAGAAGGGGCGCGCTCATGCCGCTGGTTTGGCCGGCATCGGAGAAAACGGCATGGCCTTCATTATGGTAGAGTGATTTCACCTCATTTTGAAAGGTAACCACCACCAGATCGAGACGGCCATCGTTGTCGTAGTCTCCCCAGTCGGTGCCCATACCGGCATGGAGCGTGCCGCTAGGGGCTAGCGCCGTCCCTGCTGTAAGGCTGATGTTGACATAAGTAGGTACGCCAGTTTTCTCTTGAGGATAAAGCAGGTCGCCCGGCATCTGATCGTTGGCAATAGCTAGGCTTTGGACACCGGTGTTATCGAAATCGGCACAGGCGATGCCAAGCCCGCGTCCACGCCCGGCCGCTCCCCGTTGAGCGGTAACATCGCTAAAATGCCTCCCATCCTCGTTTTGGTAAAGCTTGCCCGGCAGAGGACGATAGTTCATGGGCATACAAACGGTAGGGATGCCACGCGCCGTGCATAGTTGCGGTTGGGTATGTGGGCCAAAGTCAATGTAGTTGCAAATATACAGATCGAGATACCCGCTGTTGGTAGTTTGCACCCACGCTGCCGAAGTGCCCCAAGGCTGAGGCGCTATCCCACTCTGAGCCGTCACATCCTTGAAATGGCTCCCCCCCTCGTTGTGCAACAACACCCCACCCCGATACGCCGTAATGTAGATGTCCACATACCCATCGTTATCGTAGTCACCCACTGCACAGCCC
>NZ_DATGLN010000049.1:0-36803 GCF_035294165.1 Chthonomonas sp. | reverse complement strand
CTCCGATCCGTTTTGACATTCCGCCTCTCTAAAGGCTATACTAAAGCTAACAAGGCAGTCCCATGGAAAACCTTGTGCCTGTAATTATACGTTAAATAGATACGATTCTATATTCAGGAGATAGGACAGTTGCATATCTCTACCAACTCTGCGCGAAACCGCTTGACATTCCGCAAAGCCATCGCCGTTTTCGGGACTTTTATAGCCTTTATACTGTTCCTATGCCTCCTTGGGTCTCCCCTACATGCACAACATATCACAACCCGTAAAGCTCCAACCGATCCCGACCTTGTGTCACAACTTACCGGTCTTAAATCCCTTGAAGCGATCTTACATATCACCTCAAGTAGCTCAGAGGTGCTTGCGCATATCGGCCCCGATTTCGCCCGAAACTATGCCATTCATAAGCTGCTGCTACTCTATAAAACCCCTGATAAGCTGCGGCTCGACGGACAATCTACCGCATTCGGTGACGCTGTTTTGATCTATAACGGCCCCTACCGCTTCTACGCCGTGCCCAAGCTACATCTAAGAAAAAAAGAGGACTTAACAGACCATCCCGTCCAGCGCCAGTCGCTTCTCGAATATGTGGGGCTGATCACCCCCGAAACATTAGATTTCATGCAGGCGCATTTTGTTCAGACCGATGACAAGGACGGTCATCAACTCCTTGTGTTCGACCTACACTACATTCATCACCCCAACAGCACCTACTACCGTATTTGGCTCGATCCCCAGACGCATCTGGTTGTTAAACGAGAATGGTATTCGGCAGATGGTAAACTGAAAGCCGCATTTTGCTATCTTATGCCACGCCAGGTAGCGCCTTCCCTATGGATACCTACCCACATTCAGGTTCGGGATGCCGACGGCAACCTCGCAGCCGATACGGAGCTTGAAAATATTCGCGTGGATGAGCCTCTTAGCGATGAACTGTTCGCTACGGGCAATTGAGAATGCAAGTCCCTCCCTCTCATCCAGAACAAGCGAGAAAATTTCATTTCGCCGCCCTTCTCTTTTTGCTCATCACCACCGCGCTACGCCTTCCCCTTCTCAAAGCGATTGATCTCGTCCCCGACGAAGCCTACTATTGGGACTGGTCACGGCATTTGGCCCTCGGCTATTATGATCAGGGACCCTTTATCGCCTATCTTATCCGCCTTACCACCGCGATCTTTGGCACAAACGAATTCGGCGTTCGCATCGGCGTCTGCCTGCTGACGGCAGGAACGCTTTTCTGTGTTTATCAGCTTGCCCTTCTCTTCTTCTCGCCACAAGTCGGCTTCCTCACGCTCTTCTTATTGGCCCTATCTCCCCTCGTTGCTGTAGGCAGCCAAATCGCTACCTATGACCCTCCTCTCGTTTTTTTCTGGACGCTCGCCCTTCTTCTCATTGCAAAAGCCCTTTTCGTCTACAGCCCCTTGTCCTACCAGCAGCGCCGTGCATGGCTTACCGCAGGCATTGCCTGCGGGTTTGGGCTGCTAAGCAAGCATACTATACTTCTCCTTCCGGCCAGCCTGCTGCTTTACTTCCTCCTCACGCCATCTCATCGCTTTTGG
Organism: Chthonomonas sp.; assembly: GCF_035294165.1. Taxonomy (GTDB): domain Bacteria; phylum Armatimonadota; class Chthonomonadetes; order Chthonomonadales; family Chthonomonadaceae; genus Chthonomonas. The sequence goes on along the minus strand of NZ_DATGLN010000049.1, from coordinate 35,244 downwards.
TTGAAGCGTTGGGAACCTTATGCTGCTCTTAGCATCATGTTGGCTATGTATAGTGGCGTCCTGTGGTGGAACGCGCAGCATCACTGGTGGACTTTTCTGCATCTCTTTTTCCTAGTCCACCATCACGGCGGTAACCCATTGCGTCGCTTTGGCGATTTTCTGGCCTCACAAGCCCTTTTTATAGGACCCGTTATTTTTCTGGGCAGCCTCGGTGCAAGCATGGGGGCTCTGCGTCCAGATGCGCCGTTACAGCAACGATTTCTTGCCCTAACCGGTCTCCCTTCTCTGCTTCTGTTTTGCCTGCTGGCCTTCAAAACGAAAGTACAGGCGAATTGGGTTCCTTTTGCCTATCCCTCTCTCTGTCTCCTCTGGATCGGTCGGCTCTGTTCTGTCGAGAAGCGTTACAGACCGTTCAACAACATCCTTTGGCTTAGCATGGCCGCCGTCTCCACCGCGTTCCTCACTCTGCTCCTTTTCTTTCCTCGCCTGCGCCTGGCCGTTGGCATCCGCATTCCACCCAAGTCCGACATCACGAATACGGCTTTTGGATGGCGCACGCTCGCCAAGAAAGTGCAGCAAATTCGTGCCGACATGGAGAGGCATGGACATAAGGTTTTCATTTCAGGCAACGGCTATCAATACATTGCTCTTATGGCTTTCTATTTGCCCGACCATCCTCCCACCTACGATCTCTTCCTGCACTATCGCCTCGATATGTATGCGGCCTACGTTCAACAACTCAAACGACACCTCGGGGAAGACTCCATCTTCATCAATGCCGGCAAAGCGAACGACGCCGATCTGCGCAAGGTTTTCACACGGGTTCAATGGCTACTACCTGTTCACCTCTATCGGCGCCCTCTCTACAGCCGCCCTATCGCGACGATCTATCTCGCAAAGTGTTATGGCTATCGCCTCTACACAGGCCTTCGTTGGGCGCAAGGTGGATGATCTACTTTACCTCGAACGTGCAGGAGACCGAGGGACGCGCCGTGCGTGGCATGGTCGTCAGGATGGCTAACAAAGTGTATTTCCCAGGTTTGAGAGGTGGAAGGCCATCGGGATGCTTCACATCTTGAGGATAGATCGTCTCTTTGTAGGTGATCTCCTGTCCTGGCGAAAGAGCCTGCTGTATAACCACCTGTCCAAAAAGCCTCCCTTTCGACCATCGCCAGATTACAGGGCCTTTCACATCTCCGCAGTGAATCTCAAAATCGTAATGCTGCGTTGTGGCGAAGGCTAGCTGCTGCGAGGTTTTAGAGGTGTTAGTTACCTGGAACTGCACCACAATCGGCTCACCGGGCTTATATGTCCTTTTATCGAGTTTCAAGCTAAGCTTTAAGGGGTTTGAGGGCATGGGCGCTGGCTCCTCATTCCCCTCTCCCTGAGCGAATCCAAGGGCACAACTTACAATAAGCCCAAACAGAACAAACAAGCCCATACTAAATATCTTTCGCCAAAGCCTCATGCTTGGCCTCCTTACTCCTGAGGAATCCCCCCAGGCATGGTGCGGTAGATCGCCTCGATCTGATCTTTCTCACGCTCGCTTGGTGCGTTGGTTGGGTCTACGGCAAGCGCCTTGCGATAGAGTAAAAGCGCCGCACGATATTTGATCATCGGCTCGAGTTTATCGCTTACATACTCTATGGCATGCGCATAGTTATAGGCCGCGTTGACATAGGCCTTCTTTACGTTGGGATCATTGGGATGTGCCTTAAGCGCCGCCTCCGCCTGCGCGTATTTCTGCGCCAAAGGCTTTAAAGAGGGGTCGTCTACAGGCGCCTCGGCAAGCGCTTGCGAGAGAGTAGGTTTCTTCTCTTCAGAAGGGGCTGCAGCCGATGGGGCCGCACTCGTCCCGGCAAACGCATCTGGCGCCGTACTGCGAGATGCTGTGTTACTATTTGCCGGAGCCGTGTTCACGCTTTGGCACCCGACTAGTACAACCAACAAACCTCCGATTGCTAATGCCGAGCTAACTTTTATCAAGAAGAACCTATTTCCTTTCTTTGATGGGCTTACCAATTATAATACCCTGCCAACACACCCAGTGTTCCTATCGCCTCATCCACAGAGAATGAGGGGCGAATTCCCGCCTCGAACCCGCCCCTCTTCCCCGAACTAGAGAAGTCTACTTTACCTTCACACTGACCTCCACCGAAAGCCCGGCGCGTAACCTATCTAATCCGGGTTGTTTTGGATCGAACACGATCTTCACAGGCACTCGCTGCACAACCTTGGTGAAGTTCCCCGTCGCGTTATCGGGTGGAAGCAAAGTAAACACCGCACCCGTACCCGATGCCAACGAGTCTACATGTCCATGATAGGTTATGCCTGGAAATGCATCCACGTGAATCTCCGCGGGTTGACCGGGCTTCATGTTGGTGATTTGGGTCTCTTTAAAGTTGGCGACTACCCAAATATCCTTATCCGGCACCATCGCCATAAGCGCCTGACCAGGAGCCACCTGCTCGCCGATCTCCACGGTCTTGGCATTAACTCTGCCGGTTACCGGTGCATAGATTCGGGTATCCTGGAGGTGAATTTCCGCCTCATGCAAAGCCGCCGTAGCCTGGGCGATGCGTGCTGCCGCCGTGTGCGCGTTCGACTTCTGTACGGCAACCTGGGCAGGCGCGGTTTCTGCTTGCTGCAGTTGAGCCTCGGCCTGTTGAACACGTGCGCGCGCCGCATTTACATCTTTCTGTGCGGCCAGATACTGGGCCTGGGCTTGCTTGGCGTTATCTTTGGCCGCCTTGATTCCGTAAAGTGCTGCAGCGTACTGCGCGCGAGCCTGTTTTAAATTGGCCTGAGCGGTTGTTACCTCTTGCTGCGCAGAGTTTAAGGCCGCCTGTTGCTCTCCCACCAGAGCCTGAGCTTGGCTGACCGCTTGCTGTGCGCTTTCAAGCGCAGCTTGCGCCGCGATGGCAGCCGTATCTGCAGCATCGCGCGTTTGGGCGCTAACGGCATCTTCCTGATAGAGTTGGTCATACCGCTTGGCATCCGTGGCCGCCTGCTTTGCTTTGGCCTGCGCAGCGATAACGTTGGCCTTCGCCGATTGCAGAGCGGCCTCTGCATCGGCAAGCTTCTGTCTAGCCGCCTGCACGCCTTGCAAAGCCTTCTGGTAAGCAGCCTGAGCCGCCACAACACCCGCCTGCGCCGTCTTCGCCGCTTGCAGAGCGGTCTGCACTCCTGTTTGCGCCGCCGCATAAGCGGCCTCTGCCCGGCTGACATCCGCGGAGGCCGTTTCGACCCCCGCTTGTGCCTGGGTCACTCCGGCCTCTGCCTGTGAAATCTGGGCAAGGGTCGTCTGTTGGGTAAGGTCAACACCGGTGTTTGCCCCTTGTGCAGCGGCAATGGCCGCTTTCAAATTTGCCTTCGCCTGCTCTACAGCAGCCCGATAGGTCGAATCGTCCAATACAACAAGCAACTGCCCTGCTTGCACATGCTGGTTATCGGTTACATAAACCTTCGCGACACTACCGCTCACTTGTGGGGTTATTTGAACGACATCCGTCGTGAGATAGGCATCGTCGGTAGAGACATGGGTTGAGGCATAGCGCCAGTAGGAATAGCCCACAATGCTCCCGATGACAAGAGCAAAGAGAAGAACCGCTAAACCTACCTTCTTTACCCAACCTTTTCTCTCTGGCGCCTCCGTCTCCTCCGCCCCCATACCGTCGGAAACGGTCGAGGGTACCTCGACTTTTTGCTCAGGCTCAAGCAATACGCGACCATCGCGGTTTTCTTCACTCATTCCCTCTACTCCTCCGTTTTCACCTCACCAACCGGTAACGACGTCTCAATGCCCGTTTCCAATAGGGTCTTCTCTACGCTCATGCGCAGCTTAAGAAGAAGATGCGTTAACATCCGTCGCTCCTCTTCCGAAAGTTCACTCCAGAGATGTCTGATCCAACGATACTGCTCTGGCATGAGCCCCTTTATAAGGGCTTCTCCCTCCGTCGTAAGCTCCGCGAGCACAACCCTTCGGTCATGTGCACTGGCTTTTCGCCGAATCAGGCCACGACGCTCCAGCGCGTCCGCAAGCTTTGTGATGTTGGATGGAGAAACCGCTACATTCATCTGTTCGCCGATATCCGACATCTGGCGTTGCTTGTTGGGCGCCTTGTAAAGAACGACGAGAAAGTTATAGTGTGCAGGAGAAAGCTCCCACTCTACCAAACGCGCTGCGAGGGCCTCATAGATCACCTTGTGCGCCCTCAGCAGGTGAACGAGGTTTTCGATAGCTAATAGGGTGCATGGGTCATCTTCCTCCATGCGCTCGCGAATGGAGCGAACAAGCTCCTCATCTCGTAAAAGTTCCTTATTTGCTCTCATGCTATTCTGTTACCCTGTGCTTCGCTCGCATTTGATATATCTCTGATGTATCTATTGAAATAGATTGGTATCACTTTTGAAAAATAGGGCTGGGCGCATCTGCCTGCTTGAGGAAACTTAGAATCTTCGCGAGAAAGTCTGGTTTCATGGGCGTTGTAAAGTGATCCGCGTTATGAATAATGGCGATATCCCCACGGCCAAAGGCCTGATGGGCTGCCTCAACATACTGCTTGGTGGAGGTCCAATCCCGTTCACCATATATAAACAATACAGGGCGTTGGTAACGCCTTAACTCTGAAGCTGTCACAGTGATCTGTCGAAGACTATGGTTTGCTATAGCGAGAGCTGTGCGATCCTGGGGACCAAACAGCAGGGTGGATACCATCTGTAGGCCCTTGTCTTTCTGCCATTTTTCTACAAAGGCGTCGTTCTGCTGTAAATCCTTAGGGCTCCAATGTATCACGGGGGCACCCCCGGCAAAGATCGCACTGAGAACACGCTTGGGATAGCAAGCAACGAGTTTCCCAACGAGAATCGCACCCATCGAGTAGCCAATGAGATGTGCTTGCTGGATATGTAAATGATCTAATAATCTCACAACGTCTAAGGCCATCTCACAGCCGTACGCTTGCGGATCGTGTGGCTTGTCACTAAGGCCATGCCCTCGGCAATCAACAGCAATAACATGAAAGTTTTTTGAAAGACTCCAGAAAATGGAGTTGTCTTTCTGCTCAGTCCCCCACATTCTGGAACTTGCCATCCAGCCATGTATCAATACAACGGCCTCACCCGAGCCTGCTTGAACATAATGTATTCGAGTTCCGTTCGAGTTGAAGAACCCCTCCTCCGCCCAACAGCCCTTGATGGAAAATAGCAGCAAACCCATCATTCCTAGTAAAAGACCTAATTCGGTATGCCTGAGGCCTATATGCCGATGCCTAGCTATGATGAAAGATCGCGTCCAGCTCATAGAATTATTCACCGGTAAATAATACACCGGAGAAAATTCAATGGTTCCACTAAAAGTCAGATTCCCCGCAAAGCACAAAAAAGAAAGTTAGGGCTTTGTACCCTAACTTCATCTTTACCTTCGCGTGCAGCAGTGTCGCTTCAAGCTTCGGCAATTTCAGGTTCCACACTTACCTCCACATTGCCACGCAATGCACACGAGATCATACAGTACTCCTCTGCCTTGTGCGCGCATTCGAGTGCCGTGCGCTGCTGATCTTCATCCGCATTCACGAGAAACAGTTTAGACCGCAACCGGATCGCCGAAAACTTCAACACCCGATTGGGCTGGCGCACCACCTCGCCCTCTGCATCCACCACAATGCGTTCAAGCGGAAGGCGTCGCTTTTCGGCCAAAATAGACAGCGTGATGCTATAACAGGCGATCACCGCCCCCAACAGCAACTCCTCCGGATTGGTGCGCCCGGGCTTTCCTCCGAATGCCTCCGGTACGCCAAATGGCAGATTAGTTCCACGCGGTGAGGTAAGCATCCCATCACCATCGCTGTTTCCACTCCAAACTCCATGCAAAGTAAATAGATGTCGCTCTTCGCTCATTCCTACCTCCTACGATGTTCATATTGGCAGTGCCTCAATAGTATGATCTACGCCTAAGGGGGCAAAATCAAAACCACTTCTAGAAGAAATTCATGGTGTTATATCTCCTACCTGCCCTCAACGCCAGGCGCGGGCCACATCGGATAGCGCCTGGTCAAAACAGAGGATAGCTGCGTATCGGTGCACTAAAAAGAGATTTGGGGAGTCACAGGCGTTGCCTCTATCTTCCGTGAAGGCTATCTTGTAACCCGTACGATAGACATCCTCCGCAACACGCAAATCGTGCTTGTCACACGGATAAACGAAGGCATAAACTGGTATCCCCAGATGCAGTTCGATGGAGCGTCGTGAGTTCACTAACTCCTTGACTACCTGCTTATCTGACAACAGCAGAATGTTTTCGGGATGGCTCTGGGTCAAACTCTGGACATCAATCAAACCACTCCGAACCATTGTGCGGAGCATGTCCCATGTGTTATGGCGCTTGTCTGTCGTTACCCCAACATAGCCGGTATGTACAAAGAGGGTAGCCGGATAGCCATACTTACGCAAAAGCGGGAATGCATAGTAGTAGATTCCTTGATTGTTATCGTCAAATGTCAACGCTATGGGCTTCGGGGGAAGTGGGGTATCTTTCGTAAGATGAGCATAGAGTTGACGTAGCGTGATAACATGAAAACCACCTCGATGAATCAGTTCAAGCTGCCTACGAAAGGCAGATAATGTTGTATCAAACCAAACCTGCTTGTTCTTTGGCACAATGTCGTGCCAGACCAACACGGCAGCAAACTGCTTAGCTGCTCCGGGCACCGGCTTGGGCAATATGCTTTCAGATAGGGTGGGCGCTTTACTCAACGCCGGCGTATGCCTGTGAAAGCCTCGATGATGCTCACCCCGAACCACTCCCACTCCTAGCCAAAGCGCTGCAGAAAGGAAGCAGATAGTCACCCCCCACAAGACATATCGAAAACCACGCATAAGCCAACACCAATTTACTAAGGTTTTTCCATTTTATGTTCTAAAAGTGCCTCCACTTTGGCCCGCTCTTGCTTCGCCTCTGGCGAACCTGGTTGGTACTTCTGTACCGTAGCGGCAAGCTTGTGCAGGTAGGGCTTGAAACCGTATTTTCGCATCTCAGAATAGGTTTTTTGGTAGTTCCAGCCCTCATATATCTCTCGATAGAGACCGACCATACACCCCGTTCGATCGGCTCCGTACTGACAATGCACATAGACCGGTTCCCGGTCAGGATCACGTACTATCGTTAAAAATGTGTCAATCTCCTTCTGCGTCGGTGGTTCGGCACTCATAGGCAGATTCACATAACGCATCCCCGCAGCCTCCACCAGCTTACGCTCTGCAGCCACATGCTTTGGGGCTATCCGTAAATCAATTACGGTTTTAACTCCTAATGCCTTCAAACAGGAGACACCTTTCGGGGCCGGGGCCGCACCCCGTAAGAGAAATGGCTCTACAACGTGAAAATTTGAAAGCGTCTGGTGCGCCTCTCTCAATGCCATAGCATTGAGGGACGTTGGTTGTGTGGCCTGAGGTAAAGCAGATCGCAAACCCGATGCATCCTCGGCGCTTGTCACCTCGCTTGTAGGAGCATGGGCATTTGCTCTCTCTTTTACACCTTGTTCCGTATTATTGCAGGCCCCAAGCAAGCAGAGAACGAATAGGCTACAAACCATCAAAACTCCGTGATGTCGCAAGTCACTTCTCCCTAAAAGCTCTTCACCTATGGCGTCTACGATGCCGACGAAAATAGTTAGCCGCTCCGGCAGTACTATCTGCGGACAGGGCATCTTGTAAGGTTGCAGCGCCTTCCCCGGCAGCGACCGGTGTGCCCGGTGGAGGCGGTGGGGCGTTCGGGTCGGCGTTCCCGATAAGGAAGAGCGCATGCGGCACGGGGCGGCTCGGAACACCCGGCTCCGAATGCCCGGAAACCAGCACATGATTCTGCCAGATAAGGCTGGTGCTAAAGCCGGAATCGAGGAGCCATGCCTCCTGTACGCCCATCTTCTCCAAGAGGTGCGATAACACCTCTGTACTAATGCTATCTCGCGTTGCCCCCAACATATAACGGCCTTGGGCATCAATCCCCACAAAGGCACGATGCCGCGGATCGTTGAGATCGGAGGAGGACCAACGTCGCATCTCCTCCGGTGGCAGTGCTTTCCCGTAATGCACAATCCAGCCGCCGGCCAAAAAGGCATCGGTCACATCCGGTAATAGTTGCTGCAGAACGACCTGCGAGCCACCGAAACAGGCCGCATAAGGTACCACCAAACAGTGAGTCGGGCTAAATAGAATGAGCGGCCGTCCCTCAAGACGCGGATCATCCGAAGGGTCGGAAGGTTGGTAGGTGCCGTTGACACTGCTCAAACAAGGTCCGATCATCCCGCCTGCATTGCTGGCGATGCGGGCGTCGGCAAAGAAGGTACCGTTCAGTGCGGCTATCGCTCCCACCTGCTGCGCCATATCCCCCACCGTATCTCTATGATCAAGTGTCTCTGTGGTCAGGCTGCCTCCTGCAATCCAGTCTACAGGATAAGCCCCTCCTGTAAATGTGCCTCTCTCTAAAGGACTGGAATGAATTGCCACAAGGCGTGGTAAGGGAGGTTCAATGGCTTGTTGACCTCGCCAGACGGCCAACACATCCTCAATGCGTTTCGGAGTTAAACGAGGCAAAAAATAGCGTGGAGCAGGGCTAGCCGCCCATCCCCTGTTCATGGTAAAAGCGGCCAGATACCCTGCTTGCTGAGCTGCTAATGCTACACGAGCATCACAGTTTCCACTTGGATATGCTAAAAACAGCGCAGGATGCCCCAAATGGACCTCAATGGAGCGCTTCGAAACCTCCATCTCCTCTTCAAGTTGATGATCGGAGATTTTGGTAAGGTCTTCGGGATGCGTCACGGTATGCGATTCGACGGTGATCAGCCCTGTCCCCTCGGCCTCCTTCAATTGCTCCCATGTCATATGGGGCTTTACCGTGGTCACTCCCACCGAGCCGGTCTGCACAAAAAAGACGGCAGGGAAATGGTATTTTTCGAGGATCGGCAGTGCCTGTGTAAACTGCCCTAGGGTGCAGTCGTCAAAGGTCAGAAGTATAGGATGTGTCGGCAAGGGTTTACCCTCACTGAGGTGATCGTAGAACTGCTGAATCGTTATTGGGTGCGCCCCGGCCTCTGCTAACTCCTGCATCTGACGGGCAAACTCCTCCGTGGTGAGATCGAACCAAACCTGCTTGCGGGGCACCACATCATGGTACATAATCACCGGGATAGGTTGGGTTCCGGCGGTTAATAGCCCTGGAGTGTCGGAACCTGCAGTTGTATCTAGGCTTGAAAGCACGTTGGAAGCCGCAGTAGAGACGCCCTGTACGATCCCGGCCAATGGAGAAGGACGACGATGCGCCCGATAGCGCCATCCAAGTATAGTGCCAAGCGCTCCACATCCAAATGCAAAGAGGGCAAGCAGGCTAACAAAGAGGAGACGACGCAGATTGCGTCTCCTTCTACCTTGTGAGGTTCTCATCGGTTGCCGTTGTCTCATACGCCTCAAAGGATACCCTAGAAACGCCTTGTGCGTCGAACCCCATAACGAGCAAAGTCATTTTTCCCTTGACACCACCGCGCGAGTATGATAAGATATTGAGCAATCGAGCCGTTGTTTATCGAGAAGTACCCACACCTGTCAACTATTCGCGTCTGCACCTGTCGTTTTTTAAAGAAGGGCCACACGACCATTAAGGTAATCCATAGCTCTTCCTTAATCGCTTATGGAAGGAGCTATTGATTACACATAAACTTAGGTCTAGGAGGAAACCATGAAATCAGCTCGTACACAAGCTTTGTTGACAGGCCTTCTCTTTGGTGGCCCTGTCCTCGTCGGGTTGCTGCTCGCAGCCGGATGCGGAGGTAGCTCATCCGGTGGCCTTCCGGGCGGAACCACAACGTTAGCCCAGGTCACACGCGGTCAATACCTTGTCACCTCGATCGGTTGCGCTGACTGCCACAACGGCGGAAAAGACGACCCCAGCGATCCCCAGTGGCTTGCCGGCTACACTAGCTCGCGACCCACTGCGCAATTCCAGATCGGTCCCTTTACCACCTATGCCGCCAATATCACCCCCGACAAAAACACCGGCCTGGGTAACTTCACCGATCGGCAAATCTACAACGCCCTCAAATATGGCCTCGACCCCATGTTTACGCCCGACGTTGTCATTACCTCCACAACGCCCGGCCAAGGCAACTTCCCAGCCACACCTCACTACCTCGCACCTCCCATGCCATGGCCTCAATTCCGCCATCTGAGTGACGACGATCTGTGGGCTATCGTCGCCTATATCCATCATGGCATCAAGGCCGTAAACAATGCGGTACCGGCTAGCCAAGGGCCGCCCGACTTCTGGGCAAGCACCTACGATCCAAGTAAGATCGGCCCGGCAACCATCCCACCCTATCCAACGGGCAACGAGCAGTTCCAGCCGTAACTGTCCAACGTAACTCATAAAGATTGCGGAGGAGCGGATACCGTTGTCCCTCCTCCGCTACAATTGACACCCGTCTCCTCACTCCGCTAAAATATCTACCATGGTGCCTTCACCATCTGAACCAAAGCCGAACTCCAACTATATCGTGAGAATGGAACATATCACTCGTCGTTTCCCCGGCGTCGTTGCAAACGAGGACGTGCACCTCTATGTGAAACGTGCTACCTTCCATGCGCTTATTGGAGAGAACGGCGCGGGAAAGTCTACCCTACTTGGCATTCTGTACGGTCGTATTCCGCCGGATGAAGGCCGTATCTTTATCCATGAACGCGATGTAACACAGGAACTCCGTTCTCCGGCCGAAGCCATCCGGCTCGGTATCGGCCTCGTCAGCCAACACCATGCGCTGATCTCGGCTCTCACCGTGCTTGAAAACATCCTTCTAGGTGTCGAGCCTACCTCTGTGGGTGGCCTACTAGCTCCATCCCAAGTGATCAATCGTATTCAAGAATTGGCCGTGCAGCTTGGTCTAAACCCCGCTGTACTGAAACAACGCATCGAGCAGCTCTCGTTGGCTACCCTTCAAAAGGTCGAGATTCTTAAAGCGCTCTACCGCAATGCCCAAATATTGCTCCTAGATGAACCCACCGCCACGCTAGCACCGGCCGAAGTCGAGGCGCTTTTTAGCCTACTTCATCGGCTTGTTGAAAACGGAACCACGGTCGTCTTCGTTACCCACAAACTACGTGAGGTCATGGCACATAGCGAATATATCACCGTTCTGCGACGTGGTCGAAACGCGGGTGACTTCCAGACTGCACATGTTCAACCAGAACAGCTCCTAGCCGCCATGCTTGGAACTTCAGAAAGCGACATCCAAACCCGTCTCCTTTCCGGCGCTACAGTCTCTTCTGTTACAGCCTCTCAACCTACCTCAGCCGATAGCTCTTCATTCCCACTGCTCAAACTTGAACACCTCACGGTACGTAATGCTCGCGGCGCTTTGAGCCTCCAAGATATCTCTTTGCAACTCTTTCCCGGCGAGATCGTAGGTGTAGCCGGGGTGGATGGCAGCGGGCAGAAGGAACTTGCAGAGGCCATTACAGGGCTACGAAGTGTGGAATATGGGCGTATCTTTCTCGATAATGAAGAGATCACTCGCCAGAGCGTTGCTTGCCGTAGAGATAAAGGCATCGCCTACATCCCGGAAGATCGGCATCAAGAGGGTTTGGTGCTCGATTTCAGCGTGGCCGAGAACCTGCTCTTAGGGCATGAGCTTCAAACGCGATGGGGCGGAGGGTACCTCATCAACTACAAAGTGCTTCATCAACAGGCTGCCGACATAGTTCGCCGTTACGACGTACGCCTAGGGCGTGCAAATGTGCAAACCCCCGTTCGAACGCTGTCAGGCGGCAACCAACAGAAAATCGTCATTGCAAGGGCATTAGAAAGCCGACCACGCCTCCTCATTGCCTACCAACCAACCCGCGGTCTCGACATAGGGGCGACTCGCTTTGTCCACCACGCACTGCGGGAAACTGCCTCAAGAGGAGCCGCTATTCTCCTCTTTTCCCTCGATTTGGATGAGCTACTCCTTCTTGCCAACCGCATCGTCGTGCTGTATAACGGCCACATCGTGGGCACCCTCCCGCGTTCCGACGCAAGTGTGGAGCGTATAGGCCATCTTATGACGGGAAGCGCCGCGTAACCATGGTTCCAACGGTTATCTCACGTCCAGGCTTTCTTCGTTCTCTTACCAGCATTGCAGCCGCTCTGCTCGTGGCCGCTTTGCTTCTCGGCCTATCCGGCTATAACGTGGCAACGGCATTTGGTACCCTCTGGAGTGGAGCAACAGGGCTTATCGCTGGGCCGGCTCAAGGAAGCCAGCAGGTGCCACTAGGACCTGTGCATCTCGACCTCTTCCAACTCGCCCAAACCCTTACCCAGTTTATCCCGCTACTGCTCTGTGGCTTGGCCGTCGCCGTCGGTCTGCAAGCCGGCCTGTTCAATATCGGCGGTCAGGGTCAGTTCATTGCTGGTGCCGTTACGGCCGCCGCCGTGGGCATCGCGTGGCCTACCCTTCCTACGATCGTCCATCTTCCTATTGCCCTGCTTGCCGGCACGCTCGCGGGTGCCGTTTGGGGAGGTCTGGCCGGCTTTCTTAAAGCATGGCGCCAGGTAAACGAAGTGGTCTCTACCATCATGCTCAACTATGTGGCCGACAACATTGCAAACTACCTTATCACGCATAGCCTCAAAGACCCCCACAATCAGGCCCCACAAACGGCTGCCGTATCGGCAAGTGCCACACTGCCTATGCTTGTCGGTCACACAAACCTCTCCATCGGGCTGTTCCTCGCCCTGCTTACCGTACCCGCGCTTGGCTTCCTTGTGAAGCGTACGGCTCTGGGCTTCCGAATTCGAGCGGTTGGGCTTAACTCCAAAGCGGCCCGCGTAGCCGGACTGCCGGTAAAACAGACCCAAGTCATCACTATGGCGCTCTCAGGCGCCTTGGCAGGCCTCGCGGGCACCATCCAGGTGCTTGGAGCACAACATCGCTACTTCCCGAACCTCGCAGGCACCTATGGGTTCGATGGCATTGCGGTCGCTCTGCTGGCGGGCATTGATAGCACATCCGTATTTTACAGCGCCCTCTTCTTCGGCGCACTTACCGGTGGGGCAGGCTACATGCAAGACCAAACAAATATCCCCGATTCTATAGGCCGCATCATTCAGGCCATCATCATCCTCTTCGTCGGCATGCGATTCCTGTTTTATCGGCGCAAAAGGGCGCAAATACCAACCCATCCCGAAACGACCCCTGTTCAGGATTCCACCGTACCATGACCTCTCTATCAAGTCTAATGGCGCTGCTTATTGCAACGCTCTATAGTGCTGTCCCTCTCATTTTGGCCGCTATGGGCGGCGTGCTCTCGGAACGTTCTGGCGTCGTCAATATCGCTCTCGAGGGTTTTATGCTCATCGGTGCCTTTGTGGGCATCTGGGGTGAAGTCGTCGCCGAGCACCACGGCTTCCACACCCTCCATGCTAGCCTTATAGGTATTCTCGCCGTCATCGCCGTGGGAGCTTTGCTCGGCCTCTTGCATGCGTTCCTCACCCAGCGTACCAAAATGGACCACGTCGTGAGTGGCCTCGGAATCAACCTACTTGCCGCCGGTGTAACTCACTATGCCTACCTCACACTCTACCCAAACGGAGTGGAGGTGCAAGGCCTCTCAAGAGCCTCATTTCTCTATCTAACGGTGCCCCTACCCTTCTTGATCTTTGGGCTTCTCTACCGTACACGCTTCGGATTGCGCCTTCGTGCCTCCGGTGAAAGCCCTGAAAACGCTCTCCTCAGCGGCATGAAGCCTATGCCCATCCGCTATATCGCCGTAACGCTTTCGGGAGTTCTAGGTGCACTTGGCGGTGCCTATCTCTCCATGGCCGACGCCCACAGTTTCTCCACCGATATGTCGGCAGGAAAAGGCTATGTGGCTCTCGCAGCGGTGATCTTTGGTAAGTGGAACCCTCTAGGGGCCGCTCTCGGCGCCCTTTTCTTTGGTTTTTTCTACGCACTTCAAACCCAGCTTCAGATTAGCAACATCCATCTCACCTTCCTTGGCGTAGATTGGAGTAACCCCTACATTCTCGATACCCTGCCCTATCTCATGACCATAGCCGCCTTACTTAGCGTTGTCGGGCGTATTGTTCCGCCGGCCTCTTTGGGGCGCACCCTCGATGGAAACTAGAGAAAACTTCGCGGGCTTTAGCATAATCTAAAAAAGTACATGCGGCTCTCTTCTCATAAGGGCGACCCGTCACGTTACCGCCGAATCTATGTTAAAATACTCGTACCCCCTTCACCCCCCAGCGCATGGCGCGGCAAGGCGTTACAATTTAGTCAAATAGGAAAAAGCACACCATGAACATCCGTTTTAAGTTCTCTCGTTTTAGCACGCTTGTGGGCGTTTTAGGGCTTGTAAGTGCGTCGCTTTCTGGTTGTGGTGGAGGAGGAAGTTCCGGTGGCGGTGGAGGCCCCATTCCGTCCGGCTTGCCTGCCCCCGGCACTAGCCCCTACACAAGCTCTCGCCAGGCCACAGCGGCAGCCTGCCAACCGAACCCGCACCAATCCGGCAGGGCCCGCTGGACGGTGCTTGTCTACATCAACGCAGCCAACAACCTTCAACCGGATAGCCTACTGAATGTGGGCCAGATGGCCTCTGTTGGCTCCGACGGAACAAACCTCAACATCGTTATTCAATGGAAACAGGCGAATAACTGCCCCTATTTCTCTTCCGTGAACAACTGCGGCAATCCCTCTTTTGTTGGAACCCACCGCTACTACATTCTGCACCATTCGGCAGCGGATGTGGCAGCCATTGAAAACGGCAATACCTCTTCCCTCGAAGACCCTCAGGAGCGCCTACCCGATCCTTCTACCAATGTTAACGGAACCTCGGATATGGGCGACTGGCATGTTCTTGCCAATTTCATCCAATGGGGTGCCACAAACTATCCCTCCGACCACCTTGCCGTCGTAATCTGGGATCACGGCTCCGGCGCGTTGCCGGTGCTGAATCGTTCTGCCGGCCGTAAAGCTGTCACGCGGGCGGTCTCTCAAGATGCGAATACAGGCAACCAGATCACAACCCAGCAGCTCGCGCAAGCGCTTGCCGCCTCCCCTCGCCCCATTGATGATCTCATCATAGACTGCTCGCTACAATGCACCGCCGAGGTGGCTTACCAAGTCCGCAATGTGGCGCGCGTTATGGTGGCCAGCGAAGAAAGCCCTCCGGGCACCGGCTACCCATACGACACATGGTTGCAGGCCATCAAAAATGGGGGCGGTACCAACCCATGCGATATGGGCAACATTCTCATCCAAGATACCCTCTCCACCTATGCCAGCCCCAGCTACACCGACATCACACAGGCCATGGTAGACCTTTCACAAATGGGCAATGTGGCGCAGGCCATCAACGCTTTCGGTGGCAGCCTACTTCAGCATGTCAACGACCAGGCCAACCTCATCTACAACGCGCGCTTCAACGCCCAATACTTTGAATTTCCGGAATACAAAGACCTCTACGACTTTGCCGACCTCATCCGCACTTCCCCTGGCGTTCCCACCGACCTCGCCCAGGCGGCCTTCAACGTGGAAAACGCCCTCTACGGCCCTTCAGGAGCGATCCTCGCTTTTGGCCATGGCTCTGCCAATGAGGCAAAAGCCAGCGGCATGTCCATCTATCTGCCCGGGCCGCAAGAACCAAGTTCGGTAGACTATTCGGTGGGCTACGATCCTGTCTACAACGGCCTCGCCCTCGCCCAAGATGCCCCCAATTGGCCGCAGTTCCTTCAGCATCAACAAAAATGATCCCTCTCAAGGTGTCTAGGAGCGCACGCTCCTAGACACCACCTCTTTAAACAACCAGCTTATCGGGGTTGAGACCCGCCAACTCCTCTAAAACGAACAGCCCGTCTTTCCGCACGAGCTTATCGTCAAAGTAGATTTCGCCTCCTCCATACTCAGGCCGCTGAATGCAGACCATGTCCCAGTGTATCTGCGAGCGGTTGCCGTTATCCGCCTCCTCATAAGCCTGCCCCGGCGTAAGGTGAAAGCTTCCCGCGATCTTCTCATCGAAAAGAATGTCCTTCATCGGCTTTAAAATATAAGGGTTGAAGGCCAGCGACCACTCGCCGATGTAGCGCGCCCCCTCATCCGTATCGAGAATGGCGTTGAGTTTCTCGGTCTCGGCCTGCGCCGTTGCCTCCACAATGCGCCCTTTCCTGAATGTAAGCCGAATGTTCTGAAACAAGGTTCCTCGGTAGAGCGTCTCGCAATTGAACTGAATGGTGCCCTCCACCGAATCCCTCACCGGACAGGTAAACAGCTCGCCATCCGGTATGTTGCGTTCCCCGGCGCACCCCACAGCAGGGATACCTCGAATGCTGAAGGTCAGTTCGGTGCCCGGCCCAACAATTCGTACCCTATCGGTGCGTTCCATCAGCTCGCGCAATGGCTCCATCGCCTTCGCCATTTTTCCATAATCCACCTCCGTGCAGACACGAAAGTAGAAATCCTCAAAAGCCTCTGTGCTCATGCCGGCAGCCTGAGCCATACTTGGATGAGGCCAGCGGAGCACCACCCAACGCGTTTTAGGAACACGCACCTCGGAATGCACATGATGCCACCAATATTTCTCATAAAGTGCCATTTTCTCCGACGGGACATCCGATAGCTCCGCGATGTTGTGGCTGCCCCGTACCCCCACATAACACTGCACAGCCTCCATGCGGGCGCGCTCCACAGCGCCGATCGTGCGCATCTGCTCTTCCGTAGCCGCCTGAAACAACGCCCTTAAAACCGGCTGCTGATAGGTGCTCACGAGTGGCTCGCCGCCTGTCCTCGCTATCGCCCGAATCAACGTCACCGTAAAGTCCGATGGGATGTCAAATGCTTCGATGAGCACCTTATCTCCTGCCTTTACCTGCATCGAGTGGGCAACCAACAGCTCGGCTAGCTTTTCGTATCGTGGATCTCTCATCATTCCCCTCCATACAACCTTGTTGATAGCCTACTTCTTCCCCAACGCTCAAAAATCCTGCCTTCTCAAGGCTGTTTTTAACATCGGTTCGCTTTTGAAGCAAAATAGGGTATTCTTTATATAGGCAATGCGTTATCTGTCCACGGATCGCATTGTAATCTCTACCATTCGAAAGTTAGATATCCTTTCACATATGCATCTGAGTACCATCCGCAATATTGCAATCATCGCCCACGTGGATCATGGCAAAACAACCCTCGTAGACGGCTTGCTTCGTCAGGGAAATGTCTTTCGAGCGAACCAAGATTTGGGAGAACGGATTCTCGACAGCAACGCTCTGGAGCGCGAACGCGGCATCACCATCGTTAGCAAAAACACCTCTGTCTTCTACAAGGATACTTTCATCAACATCGTAGATACCCCCGGCCACGCCGATTTTGGCGGTGAGGTCGAGCGCGTGATGAGCATGGTAGATGGCGTCCTGCTTCTCGTGGATGCGGTAGATGGCCCCATGCCACAAACCCGCTTCGTAACCGCCAAAGCCCTCGCCATGGGGCACAAGGCGATCCTCGTTGTCAACAAAATTGACCGACCGGATGCTAGGCCCGATTGGGTCGTTGACCAAACCTTCGATCTCTTTGTGGAACTAGGTGCCAACGATGCCCAACTCGATTTTCCCATCGTCTATACCTGCGCCAAAGCAGGCACCGCTACACTTGATCTCGCCCAACCCGGCCGTGACCTTAAACCCCTTTTTGAAACCATCCTTGCCCATATTCCTGCCCCGCAGGGTGACCCGAACGCGCCTTTCCAAATGCTTGTGTCCAATCTCACCTACGATGACTATCGCGGACGCCTTGCGGTAGGCAAAATCTTCGCCGGCACCATCCATCCAAACGATAACGTCGCTATCATTAGCCGAGACGGCCAACTGCGACCGGCCAAAGTTGTTAGCGTGTTCGTTTTTGAAGGGCTTAAAAAAGTGGAGCGTCCTCAGGCCCAAGCCGGCGAGATCGTGATCCTCTCCGGCCTCGAAGATATCGCCATCGGTGAAACCGTAACCTCTCGCGATACTCCGCAACCAGTTCCGCCCATTCAAGTCGAAGAGCCAACCCTACGCATGAGCTTTGGCGTGAACACAAGTCCACTTGCCGGTCGCGAAGGGCAGCACGTCACCAGCAGAAAACTGCGCGAACGCCTTTTCCGAGAACTAGAAACCAACGTGAGCCTTAGAGTTGAGGAGACAGATAGCCCGGATGTGTTCCTGGTCAGTGGGCGTGGTGAGCTTCACCTGGCCATCCTCATCGAAACGATGCGGCGCGAAGGCTTCGAGTTCCAAGTCTCTCAGCCAGAAGTGATTTTCCATCAGGATGCCGACGGGCAGCGGCTCGAACCCTATGAACAGGTGCAAATCGAGGTTGCAGAAAACTATCGCGGCATCGTCATCGAACAGATGGGGCGCCGCCGGGGCGAACTGCAAAATATGTGGCAAGAGAGCGGTAACGTCCATTTCGCTTATCTGGTGCCCACGCGGGGCCTGCTCGGCCTTCGCAACGAACTGCTAACGGCCACCCGCGGCACCGCCGTCATTAACAGTCTGTTCGCCGGCTACTATCCCTACGCCGGCGACATCAGTCGCGCCAGTCGTGGTTCCCTTCTCGCCACCGAAATGGGGACGGCGACACACTTTGGCCTCTCCAACGCAGAAGAAAGGGGCACCCTCTTTATCGAGCCGGGTACGGAGGTCTATCCCGGCATGATCGTCGGGAAACATCAAAGAGATAGCGATCTCGAAGTGAATGTGTGCAAGACAAAGCACCTTACTAACATCCGATCTTCAACCGCAGAGATCGCCGTGCGCCTCACTCCTCCCACCATTCTAAGCCTCGATCAGGCCCTGGAATATATCGGGCCGGATGAGCTTGTGGAAGTCACACCAAAATCCATTCGTATGCGTAAACGCATCCTCGACCCCAATCTTCGCCGCCGCCTAGAGAAAGCCCTCATCGGCACGAAATCCTAAACACATCCTCAAACCTCGGCGCAATTGCCCTCTAACTTCCCAAACAGCACACGGGCACGTAAACACCATTAGATATATGCCGAGAGCACCTCGGCAGCTACAGAGACGCACTCAAAGCCCCACTCACTGGCCGCTGCGTCGCCGTCTACTATGCTGAAAAGGAGGAAATGGGAGGTGAATATAGTATCTTAGTGTAATAGGGAACCATGCAGAGGAAAGTCTCAAATGGCATCTCAACCACCACCGCAATACAGACCGCGACATCGAGCCAGCCGTTTGACCTTACCCATCGCCACGGTGAAAGGCGTGTCTACGAACTGCATGCGCCCTTCTGTTTCTGGTGGCATTCTTTGCCACGTCCGTTATCCGCACCCCAAGCCATTTTGGGACAATACTCGGAGTAACACTCCTCGTGTTTCTTTTTATTGGCACCAGTGTCCTGTTCCACGAATTTGGACATGCAGTGATGGCTTTGCGACGCGGACTAAGAGTATATCGGATCGTTCTTGGCATCTACTTCGGCTACACTGTACGTGAGAGGTCCTCTAACCCAAAAGACGATCTGCTCGTTGCGATGGCAGGCCCCGCCGCTTCGCTCCTGTTAGCCCTGCTTGGCTTAACGGTTTTCTATGCTAACAATCTGCAAATCTCCGCCCTTTTCTCAAGCTAGCCCTTAGACCTTGCCTCTATAAACGAACCGGCCCGATCGGTGGTGGCCTTCTTCGCGTTGCTCGGGCTTTATAACCTCTGGCTCTGCTGTTTTAACCTGCTGCCGCTGCCCCACTTCGACGGTGGGCATATCCTCAAAGCTCTCTTTACCCTCGCAAGCCCCACGCGCTCCGCCCAGCTCTCTCATGCGCTCACACACCCATCAACGCCCACCATCCACCTAGTTGGCCTTCTCCTTTCCCTCATGCTCTTGCTCATCGGCTATCTGCTAGGCGCCCATAACCGGTCATCCGGCATGGCAATCGCCTTCGTAATTGCCGTTCCGCTTTTTGCCGTCTCCATTTTGGGTATCATACGTTATCTCTTTCGACGTAGATAGAATAAACGAGGGAAAGGAGTGTTGTATGACAAACTTCCCACCACAACAACCGGAAAATCGGACGACATCGCCACCCCAAGGGCCACAACATTCTTCCGATTCAAGCTCCCTGCGCTTGGCGGTCATCGCAGGCATCCCCATACGCATTCACTTTACCTTCTTACTGCTGCTTGTCTTTGTGGCGGCAACGGGGCTTGGAGGCAATCAAGGCCATACCTGGATCAGCGTGATCTATGTGATTCTTCTCTTCGCTTGCGTGCTGCTACACGAACTCGGTCATGCCCTTACCGCAATGCGTTACGGCATTCGCACCTACGACATCGTCCTCTACCCCATCGGAGGTGTAGCGAGACTGCAAAACCTACCGGACGTGAAGTCGGAACTCTGGATCGCTCTGGCCGGCCCTGCTGTTAACGTGGTGATCGCTGTTCTGCTAGGCATCGCGATCGCGGCAGCGCGCGTTCCCTTCGACCCCGCGCAAGTCTCTGCCCCCATCCCACGGCTCGTCGTAGATCTCTTCTGGTCTAATATCGCTCTTTTTGCCTTTAATATGCTTCCAGCGTTTCCGATGGATGGGGGGCGCGTCCTACGCTCCTTTCTCGCCCAACGTATGGATGTTCTGGCGGCTACCCGAATCGCGGCCAGCATTGGGCAGGGATTGGCGCTGCTTTTAGGGCTGTGGTCCATCTTCACCCTTAATCTGCTACTTCTCATCATCGCCGTTTTCGTCTTCGTCGCTGCCGGCCAAGAGGCGAACGCCTACCAAACGCATGTGCTAGCTACAGGGCACACCGTGCGCGAAGCCATGCTGCGTGATTTTCATACTCTTAGCGTTGGCGACACTCTGCGCACTGCTGCCGAAAAGCTACTTTCCGGAAGCCAACACGATTTTCCGGTTGTCTTCGGCGAGGAGGTGCAGGGGGTGCTGACACGCGCCGACTTGCTGCGTGGTCTTGCACAGGAAGGGCCCGATGCCTACGTAGCCGGCGTGATGCAGCGAGACTTCACCTACGTCTACCCCGATACCGATTTGGAACAGGTACTCCAAGCGTTCACACCCAATCACCCCATCTTAGTAATGGAGCCGCCTCAAAACCCCACCAACTCGCCGAAACTCATCGGCATGCTAAACCAAGAGAACGTGCTCGAATTCTTGATCATCTCGCGCTTTAACTCGCGCCCGCATCGCTCAAACTAACGATGTGGTAACCGGCAGGAATCTCGGGTTCAAATAACGAATTTGTATTTTAAGCTACCGAATGGAGGCTGGCTATGCGCTTTATGCGTTTTTACATCTATGCCCTTGTCTTGCTGATGCTCGCCATCGGCACTTGCCCGTTGCATGCGGCACAACCACCGGTAAACGTGGCTCTGCACGGGAAACGCTTTACCGTTGGAGCCGGTGACAACCGCCTAACCGTCCTCTATCTGCAGGGCACTCCCTATGAAATGGGTTATGCCCATGGGAAACTCTGTGCAAAAGAGGTGCGCTATCTGGCTGAGCAGGTTGCCCCGCTGATGATGCTGGGAATGGGGTGTTCTCCCTCTCGCGTGGATGCCATCTGGAAACTCTATGAAAAGCATCTACGCCCCGACTATCTTGAAGAGTTGAAGGGGCTTGCGGACGGTTCCGGCGTTCCTTTAAGAGACATCGAGCGTCTATCGGCCATTCCCGACATCTCTCAATGGAGCTGCTCCTTCTTTGCCGCAGATGGAAAAGCAACGGAACACGGCGATCCCATCCAAATACGAGCGCTCGACTACACCACCAATGCCGGCATTCAAAAGTACCCTGCACTCATCGTCTACAAACCAAACCATGGGGTGCCTTTTGTGAATGTGGGTTGGTTGGGCTTCTGCGGAGTGGTTACTGCGTTGAATGCGGATACCATCGCCATGTCGGAAATAGGCGACGATTGGGACAAAAAAACAAATAATTTCGACGGGCGCCCCCTCACCTATGTGATGCGCGATGCGGTGCAGTTTGGCACAACGCTTCAAGAGGCGATCCATCAGGTGCGCGACTACCCGCGAACGCTCTCCATCCTTTACTGCCTTTCATGGGGCAAAACCGGCCAGATGGCCGCCCTGCAAACCAGCCATGATAAGTGCTACGTGTACAACTCGACCGATCTGCCCTTCCCTACCAAACCCGGTATGGTCTATATGTCAATGGGCATGAATAGCAATTGGAACGCCAAACTCGGCCATGTGCTCCTCCAAGACTACGGTCACATCACCGTTCCGGTCGCCGAACAGATCATGCATGAGCTGAAAACCGGCAGTCTCCACGCCGTGGTCTTTAAACCTGCCACGGGCGACCTCTGGGTGGCCAACGCCACAGCGCATCAAATGGCCTATGACAGGCCATTCCTGCATTTCAACCTGTTCAAAGCGCTGTCTGATCCCTTCTTCAAGCAACCGGCACCCAATTCCACAGCACAAGAAACATCCTTAGCACCTACAAACGTCCGATAAAACGTCCCGGGTTAAAGGTGCTATGCGGATCAAGCGACTGCTTGAGGTGTTTTTGCAACGGAAAATCCGCTCGTAACAGACCCCATCGCTCCTCATATTCAAGATCGGGGGCAATGGGGTCTAATCGAGTCCAAATAAAACGTGATTGAGGTGACGGCAGCAGTTCCCGTACACGCTTCGGTGAAAGCAGGTTAAGCGCCTCAGCTGCGATATCTACGATTCCACAGGCGCAATCCGCCGTTACCTGCAGGCTCGATTCGGCACCGATCCGCTCTAAAAGCGAGGTTACTTCGGTCGGCAAGCAAGAGATGCGTACCGCCAAAGGCGTCGTAGTAGATAGTCGTGCCAGGCGATTTTGCCACTCCTGCTGCCTTTCCTGCGATAGCTCTTCAGGCGCCATAGAAACGCCAAGTTTTCTTACAAGATCGGTATAGGCCTCCGTTTGCCACTCTACACGCTTTTGGCTACCCTGCAAAAATAAGACGACCTGCGGACGTAAAGCAAGCTCATTGGTAACCCAGTAGCCCACGGCGGCAAGCTGCGCTTGATAAAGCTCAAAGGCTATCCTTGCTCCTGTGGCAAGATCGGCTACCTCCCAAACAAGCGTGCGTTGAAACGCCGGGGCGGTGTGGACCTTGAACGTTAACTCGGTAAGAAAGCCTAAAGTTCCCCACGATCCGGTAAAGAGCTTGCAAATATCGTAGCCGGCCACGTTTTTTACAACTTTACCTCCACCTCGAACCTCAACGCCTCCAGACATTATCGCCCGAACGCCGATCAAAATGTCGCGTGGAGTTCCATAAGCCGCCCGCCAAAAACCACTTTGGGCGCTGGCCACAATGCCACCTAATGTAGCCCTATCAGGCAAAGGCACATCGAGCGCCAAACGCTGATGGTGCTCCGCCAAAATACGCTGCAAACTTGCAAGTGTCATTCCGGGTTGCACCGTCACCGTGAGGTCATCCGGTTGATAATCTATGAGAGCATCCAGATGCGCGCTGCTCACCAACACCGTTGGCTTACTCGGCCCGTAGCCAGTATGCAGACGCGTTCCCCCACCTACCGGAACAACGCCAACACCTACCTCTTCTAGCCTGCATATCAATGAAGCAAGCTGAGACGTCTCCTTAGGACGCAATATAGCGAAAGGGGGCGGTTGCCACCAGCTTGGCCAGGGAAAAGCGTCAGAGGAGAGGACGCCATCGTCCCCAACGATGTCACGAAGTAAAGCTAGCAAACTATCGCCTGTCACGTGTTTCAATTTCGCGAAAGCACTAATGAAATCCTGCTGTTCACAAAACACGAGGGAGAGCTTCGCTCCCCCTCAGCTCAACGGTTCTATGGCCAGTTGCTCTTAGGCCTCCGCGATCAGTTTACGGATGCGAGCATCCAATGCTTCCTGGTCAACTATGAACGACTGTAAGGCCGATTCGGTCATTAAGTCATCCAGAGAGGCTCGCCCCTTCCATCGGGCGAAATCGGGTATTTTGCCTTTCTCGCGAATCGCTTTCTGCTCCTCCGGTGTAAAGTTACTGAAAAGGCGAGTTCCATGGTCTCGATCTGCCTGCCGCAGGTCGTTTCCGGTTAAGTGAACTCCGCCCCTGGCAGCAAGCTCCTTCGCAAACGCTTTGAACGCATCATCTATCGTCCAAAGGAGGGCGATCTGACGATGGGTTTCGGCATCGGCGTCAGAGTTTAGATGCACCTCATAATCCTTATTCACGCACGATTCGATGCTCTCCGGCTTTGGATGAGCGGCATAGAACTCTTCGACCGCTTTTGGAGGGGCAGTATACACGTCCACACCGGCCAGTGTTAATAGTTGTTCCCCGCTTCGCATCGAAGCGGCGATCTGACGTGTAGGAATATCCGGGTGGCTCTCGCGCAACTCCCGTACCGCTCGCTGTGAGGCCAAGGTCGCTTTCTCACCAACGAACTTACCATCGCCAAGGTGATTATCGGCCACCACAGAGTTCAATCGTCCTAGAAACACGTTACAGTAATTCGGCTTCGAGAGCAGTGTGGCCAAATAGTTCTGGCGGGCAGAGAAGCCAAGCGTGTAGTTAATGGGAATGCCCTCGGCGCGAGCGCGAGCGACGGCACAAAATCCCTCCGGTGTCATGGGAATTTTCACAATGAAACGATCGGGATAAACTGCGTAGTACCTCTGCGCATAGCGCACAGTCTTCTCGATGTCATGGGCGATAGAGGGATGCAGCTCTACGCTAACGAAAGCATCGAAAGCGCTCACAAGCCGAAGAGCGATGTGACAGTTGATAACGAAACCGATGTCCATCACCAAATCGTCTAAGCTGACATTTGGCTCGACATCCCGAATCCGTCGGGCCGCCTCCTTAATATCTTCATCCATAATCCCGGTCTGCACCACCTGGTTAGCTAGGGTGTTGTTAGTGGTCAGCGCCGAGAACTCTTGTTTCCACAACTTACGCGCAGCCTCTAAGTCCCCCGTATCCATCCAGAGTTGTGTTCCCAGTAGACGCAGTTTTGCTAGCGCCGGGTCGCTGGCCACATCACGAACTCGTTCCGGTGGGTTCTTAACTTGGGTCGCCAATTCGGCGACAAGGGCCTCACGCCGTGTCATATCCGATAGAGAAATCGTTGCCATTCTGTTTACTCCTTTCCTGCTTTCTTATCAGGAAAAACCTGAGAAGCTCGCTACCGCCGCGAATGCCATGATGTTATTCCATAGAAAATACGGCAAGGGAACCGCCATCTCTCCAAAGCCACAGGCCGGCAAAAGAGAAAACCTCGTATTATGCCGACACCATTGTTGTACCTCTCTAACCCTCCCCCATGCAATCCTAACTCCGCCTGGCTCGCCCCTGACTCCGCACCTACAAGTTATACGACGCTTTCTGCCATCCCGCCATCTCTTTTCAGAGAGGAAACGAGCAAGCCAATTCGCTAGGCCTGCCAATAGGCAGAGAGAACAGCGACAAGCAAGCTTCCCTGAAGTGTGCGGCTTCTCGTCAGAAAGCAGCTACCAGGTCACTTCTATATTGTACCTGTGGAATTCGATGTCGTATCTCTTTGCGGATACTCGGCGCACAATTGCCGTTGAATCTCGTAAAGCAGAATGCCTGCAGCAACGCCTACATTGAGGGAATCTTGACCGGCCATCATCGGAATCCGAACACGATGGGTACAGACGGCAAGCACCTCTTTTGTCAGGCCGTGCTGCTCATTGCCTACTAACAAAAGTAGGGGTGGTCGAAAAGCCCTTTGCCAGAGAGTCTCCCTCGCAGAACCGGTTGCACCTATTACCTCCATACCCTTTGCCACAAAACTTTGCAAGGCTGCCGGTAAGTTGTCGCAATACAGTAGCGGCATCCGTCCTACGGCACCCCGTGCCGCTCGAACGCAGTTTTTATGGAACGGGTCCGATCCCTCTCCTACCACCACAACCCCTTCTGCCCCAGCCGCATCGGCAGTTCTCAATGTCATTCCAAGGTTGTCGGGATTAGAGATATTCTCGGCGATCAATAGGACCGACTGAGGACCTAGATAAAAATCGCTCAACGCGCGCAGTCCTGCCTCAACAACCGCTATAACGTGCGGAACAGGTCGCGTTGTGGTGAGCTTAGCCATTAATCCTCCATTCAGGCATGCTCTCGGTACCTCCTTCAAGCCAGCCTGTTCGTATAGCTGATGACCTAAAGGATCGCTCCTCAACTCCGGAGTATACAGCAGCCAGTGGATCGGCAGCCCATCCTCGACTGCACGCAGACACAACAACTCTCCCTCGATGGCAAAGAATCTATTGGTTTTACAGGCCGTTCCGTGCAAAAGAGAGCGAACTTCAACGAGAACCGCGTCTCTGCTTCCTTCCACCATGTGCTCCACAGGAGATCGCCTTCCGCGCCTTCGCCCGATCACCTTGCAAAGTGCGCCTTCCGTTCTGTTTTCTTCATGCATGTCTATCAAGTCTGCAATCCCGTTACACATCCACTCGGCCAGGAACCCCAATTCAACCGGCCGCCCACGTGGCAGCGTCAACAGAAGCTCTCGTAACGCGCGCTCATCGCTGGCGTATAGCAGAAAGGCCCGGCACATCGTATCGTTTATACCCAGAGCCATCACACCACGTACTTCACCGGCTAGCCCCCTACGCAGAACCCACTGAATAGGGATAGAATCGGAAAGGCCTATCCATTTGCGAACCTGAACATCCAAATTTTCAGGGGAGCATAGCGAATGACCGGCCATGCAATCCTTGATCAACCCCCTCAGAGCAGGCTCCTGCTTCAAAATTTCTAACAGCTCCAAAGTTTCCCCCTTAAGTAAGTTGGAACGTAGCTAGCGGAGCCGTTGCAAGGGTGTCAAAACTTAAGGCATCCGGCCCACAGGTATGGTATCGCCAATAACCGGCGGCGGCGATCATGGCCGCATTATCGGTACAAAGCATCGGATCAGGCATCACCAAATGAACGCCCTCCTCAACAGCCATCGCTTTCATCCGACGTTGCAACAGCCGGTTGGCCGCTACCCCCCCTACAACACATGCTGTGTTTACCCTTGTCGCCTGCAAAGCACGACGCAACTTCGTCACCAACACATCCACTATAGCGGCCTCATAGGAGGCCGCTATATCCGCCAACGGGGTGGCACCACGGTCTTTCTCCAAAAAAGTACGTAAGGCCGTTTTCAGCCCGCTGAAGCTAAAATCTAGCCCTTCAGAGATCATGCCTCGCGGGAAAGGAACACGATCTGGATCGCCGCTCTCCGCTAGTTTTGAGAGGTTAGGCCCTCCAGGATAGGGGAGACCAAGCAACCGCGCCCCCTTGTCAAAAGCCTCACCGGCTGCATCATCACGGGTTGCCCCCAACAACGCATAACGGCCGTATCCTTCCATCCAAACAAGCTGTGTGTGCCCACCGGAAACGATCAGCGCCACGATTGGGTGCCTCTCATGAAGTGTACAATCTGCAAGAAAAGCTGAATAAAGATGCCCCTCTAAATGGTGTACGGCCACAATAGGCCGATTCAATGCCATGGTCAGCGCTTTTGCCGCCGAAACACCCACCAACAGAGCGCCCAATAGCCCTGGCCTATTCGTCACGGCAATAAGCCCAACCTCATCTAGCGTAGTCTCACCAATCGCCAACGCTTCCCGTAATACCGGTATAAATCGCTCAACATGGTGCCGCGAAGCAACCTCCGGCACGATCCCACCATATCGCGCGTGCAGGTCTACCTGGCTGGCCACAATGTTAGAACGGACTCGTGCTCCACTCTCCACAACAGCCACCGACGTTTCGTCGCAACTTGTCTCTATGCCTAAAACTTTCATCTCAGCCCATTATACCTCTCCCTCAACTATGATTTGCTTCACAAAAAACCTACCCTCTCCCCAAACAGGAGTCGCGAAGACCTATGACGAATAACCCCTCCAAACGCAATAGGTCTGGAAGGTCTATGCCAAGCAAATCTACCCCGCACCGCCACATCTACCGTGGCAATAGGTTACGCGAGATCGCCTTTCCTCTCGGTGGCATCGGCACCGGCACCCTCTCACTTGGTGGCCGCGGTGACCTAAGAGATTGGGAGATATTCAACCATCCCGGTAAGGGCTTTCACCTGCCTTTCACCTTCTTCATCGGTTACTTCGAGAGCGAAAACGGCGAAGGTTTTGCCCGTGTGCTTGAAAGCCGTATTCCACCCCCCTATAGCGGCTCTTCCGGTCTGCCAACCGGCAGGGTTCCAGGTCTCCCTCGACTACGTTCTAACACCTTTCGAGGGGAATACCCATTCGCATGGCTCCATTTTCATGATGACCAACTGCCCGTGCAACTCTCACTAGAGGCGTTCAATCCGTTCGTTCCCATGGATGTGGAAAGCTCGTCGCTGCCCGTTGCGTTCTTTCGGTGGAAGGTTCGCAACCCCACGGAACGTGCCCTATCCGTAACCATCGCCCTCTGCCTTTTGAACCCCATCGGCCTCACCGGCCACGAACTTCCCGGTAGCCGCTACCATCAACAGCTTGGACGCAATCTCAACACCTGGCAAGAAGAAAACGTCTTGCGCGGCATCTTGATGACCGGAGAAAAACCCCAACCCTCCGACCCTCACTACGGCGATATGGCTCTCATGACCGACTGGCCTAATGTCAGCTTCAGGCTTCGATGGGAGCGCGCCGGCTGGTGGGATGATGCCCAAAACTTTTGGGACGATTTCGTGCAATCAAAAGGACACCTTGTCAGCGATCCTGAGGCTTCCCTTTCTCCCGATCATCAAAGCGATGTCGCCACCCTTGCACTCCATGCGCATCTGGCTCCCAGAAGCAGCGTTGAATTGCCATTTCTCATTGCCTGGCGTTTTCCCAACCTTGTTAACTATTGGAACTCAGAGCCTGAGGTGCGGGGGAAATATATCGGTAACCACTATGCCACTCGTTTTAATTCTTCGTGGGCAGCCGCTCGCCATACCTTCGAGAATCTGGCCGATCTTGAAAAGACGACTCGCGCTTTTCACCATGCCCTCTATCACTCCACGCTGCCACCATACGTCCTCGATGCGGTAGGAGCGAATATCTCCATTCTACGCTCTCCCACCGTTCTGCTCACCGCCGATGGCCGCATGAACGCATTTGAAGGCTGTGGCGACAGAGGAGGCTGCTGTCCGATGAACTGCACGCATGTATGGAACTACGCGATGTCGGCAGCTTTCCTCTTTCCGTCACTTGAGCGCAGCGTGCGCCTCACCGACTTTTGCCATAATACCCGCCCCGATGGCCACATGGCGTTTCGGACTCTGCTACCTCTTAGCCCAACTCTATGGCAGTTCAAGCCGGCCGCCGACGGTCAAATGGGCACCATCCTTCGCGCCTACCGTGAATGGACACAGTCTGGAGATAGGCAGTTCCTTCAGACCGTTTGGCCGGGGATACAGCTCGCCCTCGAATTCGCCTGGCAGCCCGGCTCTTGGGATTCCGATCAAGACGGCGTCATGGAAGGCGAACAGCACAATACCTACGATATCGAATTTTATGGTCCGAACCCTCTCTGCAGCATCCTCTACCTCGGCGCCCTCCGAGCTGCGGAAGAGATGGCCAAGGCATTGGGCTTCCACGAGAAGGCCACCGAATACCGACAGCGCTATGAACAAGGCGGCGCTCGCCTTGTTGAACTTTTGTGGAATGGGGAGTTTTTCCGCCAAATCGTTACCACCACGAACTCCGGCACGCCTCAACAAGCAACTCCCAAACGGCTACCTCTAGAAGCAGAGCCACTCCATCAGTTCGGGGCCGGCTGCCTCTCCGATCAACTCTTAGGTCAATGGATGGCACATATCGTTGGCCTTGGCTACCTGCTGTCACCCGAGTTTGTTAAAAAAGCGATAGAATCGGTTTTCTACTACAACTGGAAACCCGATCTGTCACAACATGCCAGCGTCCAGCGTTGTTATGCTCTTAATGACGAGTCGGGGCTTCTGCTCTGCACCTGGCCACACGGCAAGCGGCCACGCTACCCATTTCCCTATGCCGACGAGGTGTGGACAGGCATTGAATATCAGGTGGCTGGCCATCTGATCTACGAAGGCAAGATCGAGGAAGGCCTTGCCATTGTACGGGGTGTACGAAATCGTCATGATGGAGAGCGCCGCAACCCGTGGAATGAGTTTGAATGCGGGCATCACTATGCCCGTGCGCTCTCGTCGTGGGGTCTACTTCTCGCACTCAGCGGTGTTCGCTACTCTGCCCCCACAAACACCCTAGACATCCTCCCTCGGTGGCCTGCCGATCCGTTCCAGTGCCTTTTCACTGCTGGCACAGCCTGGGGCACCGTGAATTTAGACCGGAAAGGGGTTTTAGAGCTGGCGATACTTTGGGGTTCTTTTGAGCTTGCCAGCATCCGCCTGCCTCCCATCTTCGGGCCAAACACCACGGCTTTCCTGCAGAAACAGCCCATCTCGGTTACCTACCAAGACGCGATGCTACATCTTCAGCCAAAACTATCCCTCACTCTAGGCGATAAGCTTCGCATAGCAGCCTCTTCAGGTTCATCGTGAGGGAACCGAAGGCCCCGCCTATCTGTCAAAGAAAGTACATTAAGGAGAACTTCAACCGCTCTTCGGCGCGTCATAGACTACATGCAGGATTCTGTAGGGAAAGTGCCAAAATAAAGGGCGTGCGTTTATAAACGCCGATCACCCATGGTAAACCTAATCCAATGTTCGTTGAAAATCTCTAACTTCGGGGGGAATATGTATGGATAGACGTAAGTTTCTGCAACTTGGCCTTCTTGCACCTTTCGCTCTTTTGGCAGGCTGCGGTGGAGGCGGTGGTAGCCCTTCCTCTGGTGGCAGCGGTGGTTCTGGTGGAGGCTCTGGCGGCGGCAGTGGTGGCTCTGGCGGCGGAAGCGGAGGCACGTCCGGGCCGGCTATCTATGTGACTGATCAAGGAAACGGCCGCGTCGTTAAATTCAACGACTTCAACGGAACCGGTTGGACAACCTTCGGTTCTCTTGGCAGTGGCACAGGACAGTTCAACTTGCCTGGCGGGCTCGTCGTTGATAGCCAAGGGCGTATCTACATCTCCGACTTCCAGAATGCCCGCATCGTGCGGATCAACGACATGACCGGTTCCGGCTGGGTTGCTCTCAGCAGCCAAGTCTCTCTCGTAGGGCCCTACGATGTTACTCTGGACAGCTCCGGTTACATCTATGTTGTTGACTTCGGCGGCCAACGGATAGTTCGTGTGTATGATATGAATGGAACCGGAGCCGTGGCGCTCGGACAATTGAACAATCCAGGATCGGGGGTAGGTCTCTTCCACGGCCCGGTTTCTGCAACGGTGGACGCCAGTGGCCATATCTATATCGTGGATTCCAACAACAACCGCATCGTGCGCGTCAACAATATGAGTGGCTCTGGGTGGATTAGCTATGGGGTAGCAGGCAACGGTCAAGGACAGTTTAACCAGCCTGGAGGTATTGCCCTCGACAGCAGTGGCAACATCTACATCTCCGACACTCTTAACCATCGCATTATCCGTATAAGCGACATGAACGGAACCAACTGGATGGCTTTCGGAAGCCAAGGCAGCGGTGTTAATCAATTCGCCGGTCCTGTTGGTATCGCTATCGACTCCCAAAATCGCATCTATGTGGTAGATAATGGCAACAACCGCATCGTGCGCATCAACGATATGACCGGAACGGGATGGACTACCTACGGCACTAACGGTAACGGAGTGGGCAACTTCATTAGCCCCTTCGGCATTGCGCTGCATTAATACCCCCCAAAGCATATCGTGTTACGGGCATCCACTCCTTCCTCGCGGATGCCCGTAACTATTTCTCTCCCCAAAGCTCGATACCGCCTTGAAACTGCCTTTGCGTGCTTTCGCTAAGGTAGGCTCCCGATACATCTCGCCTTTTGGGAGAAATGCCCAACTTAGCTAGCAAGTCCAAACCCTAAAATCGGTTATACTAAAACATGGTTCTTGCGAGAGGAAATAAAGGTTCATCGAAGGGATTAGGAATGGAACGACGTGAGTTTGTTAAGCTGGCTGTGTTTACTCCCCTAGCCCTCCTTACCGGTTGCGGCGGTGGCAGCGGTGCTCCTTCATCCGGCAGTGGTTCTGGCAATAGTGGCGGCCCCGGCCCCACCATCTATGTGACCGATCAGGGCAATAATCGCGTGGTTAAATTCAACGACTTTATCGGCACAGGATGGACAACCTATGGTTCGCGGGGCAGCGGCACAGGGCAGTTCGGCCTTCTCGGAGGCATCGCCGTAAATAGTCAAGGACACATCTATGTGGCGGACTATACCAACGCTCGTGTTGTCTCCTTTAACGACATGAGCGGCACCGGTTGGACGGTGCTTAGCAGCGCCATCTCTTTGGTCGGTCCCTACGGCGTAACCCTGGATAGCAACGGCCTTATCTACATTGCCGACTTCGGTGGGCAGCGCGTCATTCGCGTCAACGACATGACCGGCGCCGGGGCGCTCTATCTGGGCAGCTATAAACAAGCGGGTACCAACCAGGGTCAGTTTAACAATCCTACCGCTGTAACCCTCGATACCTCCGGGCACATCTATATCGTGGATTCCAACAACAACCGCATTGTCCGCGTAAACGATATGACGGGGGCAGGTTGGACAACGTACGGCGTTGCAGGCTACGGTCAAAATCAGTTCAACCTCCCCAGTAATATCGCCCTCGATAGTAAAGGCAATATCTATATCGCCGATACCCTCAACCACCGCATCGTGCGTGTGAGCGATATGAACGGAACCAACTGGACGGCCTTCGGAACCCAAGGAAACGGCATCAACCAGTTTACCGGCCCTACAGGCATTGCCATCGACTCCCAAAATCGCATCTATGTCGTAGATAACGGCAATAACCGCATCGTGCGCTTTGACGACTTCAATGGCACAAACTGGATAGCCTACGGTTCCGGTGGTAAGGGTGTGGGCAATTTCTCAAGCCCCTTCGGCATCGCGCTGCACTGAGCCTTTCTGGTGTGGGATAGACCATAGAGCCTGTTTCTGCTTCAGCTTCTGTTTGTTGTTTTTTATAGGTGCTTTGAGGGGTGTGAAATATTTCACACCCCTTTTTTTGCTTTCCATCGTATAATAGTATGTGGGCTGTGAGCAACTACACTCTCTTCTATCCTGCAGGTAGTGCTCAGCATAAACCCACAAATCTAATCTATCACAAACATCTCTCCGGGGAGGACATGCAACATGAACCGAAAAGAGTTCCTTAAATGGAGCGCCATCGCGCCTCTGGCCGTTTTAGCAGGGTGCCACAGCGAGCAAAACGGCTTGAATGCACCAACAGCCCCATCAAGCACCCCCACCACCACGAACGCGGCGCCCACCAGCACTCAAAACCCTGCCGAAGTGGCGAGTGTTAAAGACGCCATCTACGTGGCGGACCCAGGTAACGACTGCATTGTGCGCTTCCAAGACTTCAATGGCAACGGCTGGACAACTTTCGGAGGCCATGTCAGCGGTTTCTTAGGCCCCACCGCCGTTGCCTTAGACAGTAGCGGACGCATCTACCTTACCGACAGTTTCAATGACCGCATCGTGCGCATGGACGATATGAATGGCAAAAACCTTACGGCCTTCGGCTCAACAGGCAATGGAAACAACCAGTTCCACTACCCCGTCAGCATTGCCATAGACGCCAAAAATCGCATCTATGTTGCTGATGATCAAAACAATCGTATCGTCCGAATAGACGATATGAACGGTACCAACTGGGTCGCCTACGGCACCAATGGAGTTGAGGAAGGTCAATTCCAATCGCTAAAAGGGATCGCGCTCGATAGCAAGGGCAGAATCTACATAATGTCCCGAGACCGCATCATCCGCATTGACGATATGAACGGCACCCACTGGACGACGTATGGCACCTCTGGAACCACCAAAGGGACCTTCTCGAACCCCGAACAGATCGCCCTCGACAGCCACGATCGCATCTATGTCTGCGATCTGAGCAACAATCGCATCGTTCGCATCAACGACATGACCGGTAATGGTTGGGTCGCCTTCGGAACGGCCGGCAGCGGCACCCATCAGTTCAACTTCCCTTGTGGTGTTGCCCTCGACCCCCAAAACCGCATCTATATAGTGGACCGAGGTAACTATCGAGTCGTGCGTGTAGATGACATGAACGGAACGAACTGGGTGACCTTGGGATCACAAGGAACGGGTCAGGGCAAGTTCTACAATCCCTCCTATATTGCCTATCGCTAAAAAATGGGGAAGCGGCGATGACGCCGCTTCCCCGCGCTAGCCCACCCTTTAACTTCCGACAGCCGTCGCCTCAACGACTTCAGGCGCGCGCTGGAAGGAGAGAACCCCCTCCGCGTTTGCGTCTACAAGAATGTGGTCGCCCTCACGAAACTCACCGGCCAGTAGTTTCTGGGCCAACGGGTCGGCAATCAACCGCTGGATAGCCCGTTTAAGCGGCCGCGCCCCATAGACCGGATCGTAACCGGCCAACGCAACCGCCTCACGCGCCTTCGGGGTGAGCGTCAGAGAGATCTTCTTCTCGGCCAGACGCTTGCGTAAAAGCCCGAGCTGTATCTCCACAATCTCCCGAATCTCCTCCATCGTCAGGCTCTTGAAGAGGATGATCTCGTCAATGCGGTTCAGAAACTCCGGCCTAAAGTGGGCTTGTACCGCCTCCATGACCCGCTGTCGCATGAGAGCTGGATCGGTAAGGGCAAGCTCCTGAATGATGTGGCTGCCGATATTCGAGGTCATGATCACCACGGTGTTGCGGAAATCCACCGTGCGTCCCTGCCCATCGGTCAACCGTCCATCATCCAAAAGCTGCAGCAGCACATTGAAAACGTCGGGATGAGCCTTCTCGATCTCATCGAACAGGATCACCGAGTAAGGCCGGCGCCGAACCGTTTCCGTCAGTTGGCCTCCCTCCTCATAGCCCACATATCCTGGCGGGGCACCGATCAGTCGCGCGACAGAATGCTTCTCCATGTACTCGCTCATGTCAATGCGCACCATGGCGCGCTCGTCGTCAAAGAGGAACTCGGCCAAAGCTCGCGCCAACTCCGTTTTACCCACGCCGGTCGGACCGAGGAACATGAAACTGCCGATAGGCCGGTTCGGATCGGCCAAACCGGAGCGCGAACGCCGAACCGCGTTGGCCACCGCCGTAATCGCCTCGTCTTGCCCAACCACGCGTTGGCGCAGTCGCTCCTCCATGTGGAGCAGCTTCTGCATCTCGCCCTCCAACATA
>NZ_DATGLN010000048.1:0-15850 GCF_035294165.1 Chthonomonas sp. | reverse complement strand
AGAACGCCTCTCCCACTGTATTCGCTACAGGGAAGAGGCGCTGGAGATTTTGCATCGGCTAATAAGCTAAGCCTTCATCTTATATTTCTGGAGGAACTTCTCCACTCGGCCTTCCGTGTCCACGATCTTCTGTTTGCCCGTAAAGAAGGGATGACATGCGGAACAAATTTCCACACGAAGCACCTCTTTGGTAGACCGAGTCTCAAATGTGTTCCCACACTGGCATATCACACGAGCCGGCTTGTATTCCGGATGGATACCCTCTTTCATAAACCAATCCTTTCTCTTGACGGTTAAGCCCAACTGTATTATACGTAATCAGGCCACCAAAAAGCAACAGGAGCCTATCATGGAACCGCGTCCTACCCCCCACAAACCACACCGGCTTTAATGCCCTAGGAATTCCTCTTACAGAAAGCACGTAGAAGGAAAGTGAAAGTCTTTATCCCATCTACTTCCAAAGGGGAACCAACCCTGAGGAAGTGAGGAGAAAGCCATGAACACTCCAAACAGACCGCTTTTTTGGACGGTGCTAAGCGCCTTTGTTCTAGGGTTCTCTCCACTAGGACTACATTCCGCACTAGCTCAAAGTCGTGCGCGCCCTATGGCTCCCGCACCACCTCCCCGCGTTGCACCAGCGCCGCCCCCTATGCGCGCCCCAAGCCCTCCTACCCCACCACTGCGAGTTAGGCCACCGCAGATAACGCCTCCTTCCCTCCCTTCAACAAACTCACACGATAACGTGCTGCGTGGCACCACGGTTATTAACCCGGCGCCTACCACCGCGTTTGATCGGTTCAACCGCACCCTGGAAGGCTACTCTTATCGTAATCAGCTCTCCCGCACCAGC
This sequence comes from Chthonomonas sp., assembly GCF_035294165.1. GTDB lineage: Bacteria > Armatimonadota > Chthonomonadetes > Chthonomonadales > Chthonomonadaceae > Chthonomonas. The sequence continues at coordinate 15,000 of NZ_DATGLN010000048.1, read as the reverse complement.
ACAGCTACCGTTTATGTACTGCCTTGGTACGACACCTACTTTCCTGGTGGACTTGCCTTCTATCCCTTCTACTCCACCTACGGGGCCTATGGGCTGACCGTTCCCTCTCTATATGGCACCTACTATGATCTCTGTCCACCCTATCTCGACCTCTACGGAGTCACCATCCAACCGCCTTCGGCCTACTATGTGCCTCCGACCATCGAAGCCGACCGCAGCACAGAAGAGTCTCAATCCAACGAAAACAGTGATGTCAACCACTACTATTTGGGCAAAGGCGGCCCCGTATACTCGGCTAACGACCCGAAACTCGATATAAATCTGCGCAATGCCATCGGTGACATTGAAAACGCCTGGCAAAAAAGCGACCTAGACCTTCTCGCACGTCACCTCCGCCGCAACGAACGTGTTGCTGTGTTCCTCAACGGCAAATACAGCTACTCACTCGATGCGTCGGACTATCTAAGCATGACACAAGATGCCTTTCGAGCCTCTAAAACCGTTCGATTCCAACTCGAGCAGGTACAGCAGAGAGCGCCCCATATTTACCTTGTCAGCGGCACCCACATCTATAAAGACCGTCAAGGGGAAGAGCATACTGTGGCGGTTAGCTTCGTATTGCAGCAACAGGGTCACCAATATTATATAATACAAGTAGGGGTAGCACCCGCAACGACGCAAAACTAGCGGGCACTCTACATCATCGGAAAAGGAGGAAGAATGTTAAATCATTTTGTTTTTAAAACCGAAGGCGATTGGGACACCACCACCCTCTTCAATAACGGAGAGGAGTTTCCCGCCTCACAACTCTATGTGGAACTTCATGCAGGGCGTAACGAGTTTGGGGAACCGGCCCAAGGAGGCATACGTCGTGGCGGAGAGATAGATGCCTATGTAGTTCCTCAAGATAACCCTTCGACACGAGTAGGCATGTTTCCGGGACGCCTCGAAATGTACTTCCCAGGGCATAGTCTGATGATCGAAAACACGCACCCGGCTTTTGCTTTCGAGTTCACGAGGGTCTTCTATAACGGCCAAGATGTTACCAACCACGTGGTCGATCTGTTGGTAAACATTGACGCCATCAACGATCAGGTGAGCGCCTACATAACGCTCTATAAAGCCCACTGGCTTGGGCCGGATGAGGTGGCAACCTTCACCATTCTCTAACCACATGCGTGGTGGCGTTGCCCGGCCTGTAGGGAGGTCGAACGTTGACTTCTCTTGAGCCTATGCATAACAGACACCTATGCAACAGACAAAAGTCCGCCTAGAATATCTGGACGGACTGAGGGGCTTGGCCGCGCTCTTCGTTGTGTTTCACCATGCCTTTGTTACCTTCTACTACGCACCTCATGCCCTTAGAGCTGGGCTGGCGCCTCCGCTTGCTGCACTCCTAGCGCTGCTTTTCAAAAGCCTGTTTACCTTTGGTCACGAAGCCGTTGTGGTCTTTATTGTCCTCTCTGGCTACGTGCTTATGCTGCCCATTGCGCGCACGGTTGATGGCTATATGCCGCATGGGGTACTAGACTATCTGAAAAGACGTGCACGTCGTATTCTGCCGCCCTACTACGCTGCCCTCGCGTTCGCACTGCTCATTATCTTTTGTGTGCCAGGCATGAACCGTCCCTTTCACGCCTTCTGGGACACCGCGATCCCGATAACCCGTTGGGCAACGATCGTTTCGCATCTGCTGCTCATTCACAACCATCACGGCTGGGACTACGCTATTGACCCGCCTATGTGGAGCATCGCAGTAGAGTGGCAAATCTATTTCTGGTTTCCTTTCCTCCTTCTACCACTATGGCGACGGTTTGGTCTCTGGGCAACCATTTTCTGCACATGGCTCTTCGGCCTCGGCGGCTACTATCTCCATTTTGGCGGAACCTATTTTTGGCTCATCGGGGATTTCGCATTTGGCATGGCCGCAGCAGCGATAGGGTTTTGGCAGGCCGATGACATGCGCCTGCTACGCGACAAGGTAGCTTGGGGCAGACTCTGCATCTGCTTTGCCGGTATCGCTTACCTGCTGTTGATCGCACCCTCTGTAGCCACCTATCTGCATCTACAGAATAACCTCTACCTACGGACTTTCCTCGTTAGTCACTGGCATCTGGGAACCGGATGGGAATGGCCAACCGACCTGCTTTTAGGGCTGGCGACCGCCTGCTTTATTGTGGAAGCAACCCATCGTATCCAAACAGGGCTTAGCGACAACGCAGCGCTAAGGCTGTTGCATTGCCGCTACATCATCCTGTTGGGCACATTTTCTTACAGCCTGTACCTCGTCCACTTTCCTATTCTCGGCCTGGCAGATAAACTCTGCCGTGTTCTTCGCCTTTCTGGAGAGCGCTATTTTGCAGTTATTTTCGGGGTCGGCATTCCGGCGTGTCTGGTAGGCTCTTATCTATTTCACTGGGTCTTTGAACGCCCATTTTTACCAACACACCTCCGTAGTGGACAATCTGTCTCACTGGAGAGACAAGCGGCGCCGGCGCGTTCAATACATTTTTAAACCTTTTCCTTCTAGCTCGCCCTCGACTCTGCTTAGCGCGTGCTGGTCTCCGTTTCGGCTTTAGGCCACCATCTATAAAGCAGATTCTTCCCCCGCCAGTCCTCCTCCTCTAGCACCAGATACTCACCATTGGAGCGTTTGAAAGCTTGCAGCGCGTAGGGCATATCGCACCAACCAACGTTACCACCGCCACCCACCGAGTCGCCCGGCACGAAGGAGCCTATATAGCCTCCATCCGAAGTCCGGAAAATGTGCGTGTAGTGATTGCCATCCGGAGAGGAAAATACCATGCCGACAAACAGATAGTCACCGGCAATATCAACCATTTTGGCGGTAATGGGTTTGCCCTGAGAGTCCGGCGCGGTAGGGAGATGGGTGTTTGTCCAGACGATCTTTGGGTTGCCGCTTAACCAATCGTCATAACGGCGTGCTGTAGGCCCGACCACACCCCAGGTTTCCACATCTTGCCCCTTGAGATAGCCAAAGAGATAGAGGGTATCGGATTTCGGGATGAAGATCGCACGTGTTACCGAGTCGAAGTCCTGAGGCCATGGCCAGGTTTGGGGGTTTTTCCAATCATAACGCGGGGTACCATCCTCATTCCAGCCTTGAAATGGGTAGTAACGGATAGTATGGTCGGGGGCATCGCCCCACCAAATACCGCCGTCTGCATCCACATACCACGCCCATGTGCCATCCGTAGGAGGAGTCGTGCCTACTTTGCGTGGGATATAGGGATGTTTCGGATCGTTGAAAGCATAGATGTCGAAGCCCCCACCCATCTGTCCAATCGTATAAAGTACTCTTGTTCCCTTTAGGCGGCGCACTACAACACTGGCAGCACTGTAGGTGTCCTCACGAGGGTCGCGAACAGAAGAGGGATAAACAACGGTAAAAGCCTTCAGACTCCATTCGCTTCCCGGCTGCCGCTTTTTTAAGTCTAGCTGCATAATGGCATCTCGGCTGTAGACCGTAGTGCCATCCGAACTGGGATCAAAGCCGAAAGTATCCACGAAAGCTAAGCTCATGTCTTGCCATTTCATTTTTCCTGCGGAGTCGAAGCAGCGCAGCACACAGTGCCCGGAAGCTCCACCCACAAAGCTCATGGCCACATAGAGGTTCCCGTCAGCGTCGGTGTTGGCACCGCGCAAACCGAAAAGCTTGTTCGGCTTCACCTCTCCCGGCTGACCCGACATCAAGCCTCCGTAGGCGCCAAAGGTTTTAACGAGATGAGGATGGGGTTTCAGGTCATAAAACAGCACCTGCTGTCGGGGGCCGTTATCGCAGACGAGGAGCTGATTGGGGTTGTGGTTGGAGATGGCAATGGCCGTTGGGTCTTGAAGGCCTGTAATAGCAGGAGGCAGCACCTGTCCCGATAGGGTAACATGCTGAACGCGAGCACCGACAAGAATCCACAGCGAACCATCGCGTCCAAAGGCCACATCTTTTACCCCAGATAGTGAGAACTGACGAAAAACCAATAAATCGTTCGCCTTCCTAAGTTCAATTATGCCGTCTTTGTAGGCTAACACCACATAGTCGTTGTTTGCGGTTAGCCCCACAACCTCTTTTTTCTCCGGCAGTTTTACGTAATCCACATATTTTGCCGAGTTGATGTCTCCCGGCGTCCAGGTAAATCGTAAAAGTTGAGCATCCGTATTGGCCACATAGATGTGGCTGCCATAAACGGCAAAGGCCGTGTTGGAAAGCCCAAACCCAGAAGTAGAGTAGTGTGGTTGCTGTAAAAGCACTCGGTTGACCTGTCCGTTTTTGTAGAGGCCTAAATCGCGACCGGCTTCGTCCCAGGCTACCCCGCAAAAGGCCGTGCCATCGGGGGTAACAACGAGTTTGGAGACCCCCTCCTGTACCCAATATCCAAAACCGTTCTGGCCGCCGCTACCCCCAAAGGTGTTGCCTACCCAACTCGTAACGTAGGCACCTGGCGGTGCATGGAATGGTTGGGGCGGGTCGGCAATTGTGACCCTCGTCAGGACTAAACTGCCTGCGATCAAAGTTAGCAGACGCATACCTTGAGGTTTTAACATCAGAGGAAAACTCCCTTGTTTGGAATTACATACATCGTATTATATCACAGACTGAGGCACCCTGCCAAATCCACTACCCATCTCTGCCCGTAGCGAGCTGCGAGCCACCTTCTCTAACCCACAGCTGGGGAAAAATGGTGGTGATATGCATTCAGCGTATCTTTGCCTGCAACTGCCCTTCAGGCCACCATCTGTAAAGCAGGTTCTTCCCCCGCCAGTCTTCTTCGACGAGCACAAGATACTCCCCGTTTTTACGATGGAAAGCCTGAATCGCATAGGGCATATCCTGCCAACCGGCGTTTCCTCCCACTTCAGGGCCGGGAAATAACGAGCCGACATAGCTGCCGTCGGAGAGCCGAAAAATATGCGTGTACTGCCGATTATCGTCCGGCTTTACCATGCCTACAAACAGATAGTCACCGGCAACGTCTACCGACTGCGGCGTCAGAGGCTGCCCCTGGTCGTTCCCGTGTGGATTTACCGGCAGCTGAATCGTCCAACGAATTTTAGGTGCCCCCGTACGCCATCCATCGTAGCGTCGAGCGGTATGACCCACAACTCCCCACGAGTCGATGGTTTCGCCTCTGAGATATCCAAACAAATAGAGCGTATCGGCGTCGGCGTTGTAAATGATGCGTCGCACAAGCTCGAAATCGTTAGGCCATGGCCAGGTCTCAGGATGGTTCCAATCATAGCGTGGTTTTCCTTGCGCATCCCATCCTAAAAAGCGATAACACAAGATATTTCTATTTGGCCCATCTCCATTCCAGATATTGCCCTGTGCGTCCACATACCAGGCCCAACTATCGTTTCTACCTACTTTTCCTACCTCATAAGCAATGTTTCCGCGAAAGGCGTATATTAGAAAACCGCCGGCATATTGCCCAATGAGATACAGCAAACGCCGCCCCTGCAAATCCCGCACAATGGCCGACTGCCCGTACCGCAAGCGATCTGAGGTCTGTTCCTGCGGATAAGGCACACTGATCGCTTTCAAACTCCATTCGCTCCCAGGCTTTTGCTTGCTAAGATCGAGTTGAAAAATGGCGTCACGACTAAAAACCAAGCTGCCGTTGGAATCTGGGTCGAAGCCGAATGTATCCACAAAGGAAAAATTCATCACCTGCCATTTCATGGTACCGTTTGGAGCAAAGCAGCGTAAGAGACAGTGGCCATTAGGGCCGTTACCAAAGCTCATGGCCACATAGAGGTTCCCGTCAGCGTCGGTGTTGGCACCGCGCAAACCGAAAAGCTTGTTCGGCTTCACCTCTCCCGGCTGACCTGACATTAAGCCTCCGTAGGCGCCAAAGGTTTTGACGAGATGAGGATGGAGTTTTAGGTCATAAAACAGCACCTGCTGTCGGGGGCCGTTATCGCAGACGAGGAGCTGATTGGGGTTGTGGTTGGCGATGGCAATGGCCGTTGGGTCTTGAAGGTTAGAGATTACGCCAGGGAGTATCTTCCCAGTGAAAGAGCAGTGTTGAACGCGCTTGTCGGCCAGCACCCAAAGACCGCTGTTCGTTGCCAAGGCAACATCCTGCACCTTTTGCATGGGAAACTGACGCACTACTCGCATATCCGCCGCACGACGCAACTCAATAGAGTTGGGATAGGCTACCACGATCCAATTGCGATTGGCAGCTACGGCAACCGCCTTCGCAGAGAGATCGGTTTCACCCACAAACACCGCCGAGTTTATCGCACCCGGATGCCAGCGGAACCGAAGCAGTTTCTTGCCTTCATTGGCCACATAAATCGTATCTTGCCATACAGCCAGGGCTCTATTGGCGGTGCCCCACCCCCATGCAGTCTCTTTCCCACCCTCTTTCAAGAGCACGCGATTGACCTGGCCATCCTTATAAAGCCCAACACAGCGCCCAGCCTCATCCCATTCAACTCCGCAAAGAGCGGTTCCATCCGGGCTTACGGCCAACTTTGAGATACCATCTTGTACCCAATAGCCGAAACCGTTAGACCCTCCGTCACCCCCAAAAGTGTTGCCAACCCAACTCGTGCGGTAAACTCCTGGCGGCGCCTTGTAGCCCCCAAACGAAGATGTTTGTGTGTGTGCGGGCTTTCCCACCAAAAAGAGGGCTGCGAGCACCATCCCATAAGAACACATCTGCTTCCGAAGCATCGCCCCTCCATCCTAAACTTATGTTTCGTAGTATGAGAATACCATACTCTTAGACAAATTTTTCGGCACTTTGTAACGCGACTCGATGCTCACAAAACACGTATATTGGCAAAGGAGCATTTTATGAAACCATCGAATGGAAGCGCTCAAGAGCTTGGCACCGTTGCCAAAGTCACTTCTGCGCAAACACGCTACGTGCTTAGCGTGCTGATGCCCGTGATGAACGAACAGAGAACGCTGCTTGCGCTGCTCGAGCGCGTGCTTGCCGTGCCTATCGAAAAGGAGATACTGATCGTAGATGACGGCTCAACCGACGGCACCCGCGAGCTATTACAAACGGAAGTCGAGGGAAAAATCCCCCATGTTCGCGTGTTTTATCATGACCGCAATCAGGGCAAAGGTGCCGCCATTCGTACCGCTCTGCCTTACGCCCAAGGCGAGTTCTGCATTATTCAAGATGGCGATCTCGAGTACGACCCCCAAGATTACCTAGTCATCCTTAACGCCTTTTCCGACCCCAGCGTCAGCGCCGTTTACGGCTCACGCTTCACCCACGGCATGCCCAAAATGCGCTTCGCCAATCGGCTTATTAACCGCCTGCTCGCCTGGATGGTACGCTGCTTTTATCGCACCCCTCTTACCGATGAGGCCACCTGCTATAAAGCCTTTCGCACCGAGGTGCTCCGTTCACTGCCACTGACTTGCCGCCGATTCGAATTCTGCCCAGAGGTCACGGCCAAACTCATCCGGCGCCACCATCGCATCGTGGAGGTGCCCATTCGCTATCAAGCCCGAACCATCGCACAGGGCAAAAAGATTCGGTGGACCGACGGCGTTATTGCGATATGGACGCTCATCAAGTTTCGTTTTGCTCGCTTCTAAAGACCTACTCGCCTTTGCGCACCACCTCAATGGTACAATGCGTTAGCAGGGCGCCTACGGCAGCCACAGCGGCCAACACAGGTGCCAGCACCGCCGCCGCAATGCCAAGACCCACCGGAATTTCGAGAATGGTCTGTCCCTCATGTTTGATGATCAGGTGCTGTACATTTCCCTCATGCAGCAGTTCCTTTACCTTCTCTTCGAGTTGATGCCCTGCCACCTCCAACTGCTCGCGCAGTGTGGGCTGGCCGCCGGGTTCGGGGTTGCCGGTCATTCATTGCCTCCTTATAGGTTTCTGAAAGAGAAATCGCAATTCACATCTGCTCTGTTAAAAAGAAAGGGAACAGGAAAGACCTTTCTTCCCTATTCCACCCCAAACCTCACTGCAGCGCCAGTTTAGGGATGTTGAAGGACGCCCTCTTTACGGCTTGCATGCGAGGCTCGGTCAACCAACTTATTGAGCGCGTGCATGTAGGCTTTTGCGCTCGCCACCACAATGTCGCTATCGGCCCCGCGCCCGGTGTAGATGTCGTTGTCACGGCGGATGCGAATGGTTACATCGGCCAACGCATCAATGCCCTGTGTTACCGCCTGAACGCTGAACTCGATCAGCTCGTTTGGCTCGTTCACTATCCGATTGATGGCTCGATAGACCGCGTCTACCGGCCCCGTGCCATGGCAGGAATCGGTAAACACATCGCCTGCTTCGTTACGAATAGAGACGGTTGCAGTGGGAATAAGCTTATCGCCGCAAGACACCTGCACATGCAGCAGTTCATAGGTACGATGGAGCATACTTGTTTCGTTGGCTACTAAAATCTCGAGGTCTTCGTCGTAGACTTGTTTCTTGCGATCGGCCAACTCCAAAAACCGAGCGTAGATACGGTCTATCTGCTCCTCATTACATTCATAGCCCAACTCCCGCAACCGGTGCTGAAGCGCGTGGCGCCCGGAGCGAGCGGTGAGAATGATCTTGCTTTCATGAATGCCCACATCGCTGGGATTGATGATCTCGTAGGTGGTACGCTCCTTCAACACGCCGTCCTGGTGAATACCGCTGGAGTGTGCAAATGCGTTGGCACCCACGATAGCCTTGTTTGGCTGCACGAGTATGCCGGTGGCCGTGCTCACCATTCGGCTGGTTTTATACAGTTCCTGCGTTACGATGCCCGTTTCAAAGGGATAGCGATCGGAACGCACTTTTATGGCCATCACCACCTCTTCCAGCGAGGTGTTGCCGGCACGTTCCCCGATACCGTTAATGGTGCATTCGATCTGCCGCGCTCCGTTTTGAACTCCTGCCAGAGAGTTCGCAACGGCCAAACCGAGGTCATCATGGCAGTGCACGCTGACAATGGCCCTATCAATGTTGGGCACGTGCTCCATCACATAGCGGATCAGCTCGCCGTACTCCTCCGGCGTCGAGTAGCCGGTTGTATCGGGAATATTGATGACGCTCGCCCCCGCGTTAATAACGGCCTCGATCACCCTACAAAGATAGTCTTTATCGGCTCGGCCGGAATCCTCCAAAAAGTATTCGACTTCAGCTACATACCGACGCGCGTGTCGCACGGCCTGCACGCCTCGCTCCATGGCAGCTTCTCGGCTCATTCGCAGTTTATATTTCAGGTGAATATCCGAGACGCCAAGGCCGGTATGAATGCGCGGATGTGCGGCCTCACGCAGCGCCTCCGCCGCAACATCAATGTCCTTTTCCACCGCGCGGGTGAGGCCACAGATAACGCACCCTCGAACGGTACGGCTTATCTCCTGCACGGCCTGAAAGTCACCCGGTGAGGAGATGGGGAAGCCGGCCTCGATCACGTCTACACCGAGTCGCTCAAGCTGCTTTGCTATCTCCAGCTTTTCGGCGACGTTGAGGGAAGCGCCAGGCGACTGCTCCCCGTCTCGCAGTGTGGTATCAAAGATATAGATCCGCGTTGCCATAGGTGCTCTTGCTCCTTTGCGAAACTCCTCATCACCGTTTTGCCCATGAGGAGGTCATTCAACCGTCCCGAGTAAGGACGGATGTTACCAAAACAACTACTTCTTCTCCCATTCTAGACGGCCAATGCGCTCGCCGGTTGCCGAGATCGTCTGGGGTTGCTCTTCCTGCTGTTGCGACTGTACGTTGGTCTGTACGCCACTTTGCTGAACCCAGCTCATCATGGCACGTAGTTGTCGCCCAACCTGCTCAATGGCATGGTTGCGGTCGCGCTGATCCAGAGCGCGGAAGACCGGTCGTCCGGCTCGGTTCTCCAAAATCCACTCTCTTGCAAACTCCCCGCTCTGAATCTGTTGGAGTATCTCGCGCATGGTAGCGCGCACATGGTCGTCAATAAGGCGCGGCCCACGCGTCATATCTCCATATTGGGCTGTGTCGGAAATGGAGTAGCGCATTCCGGCGATCCCGGCCTCGTACATGAGGTCTACAATGAGCTTCAGCTCGTGCAAACACTCGAAGTAGGCGATTTCAGGCTGATAACCGGCCTCCACAAGCGTCTCGAAGCCGGCTTTCACCAAGGCCGTGGCGCCACCACACAGCACCGCTTGCTCGCCGAACAGATCGGTTTCGGTCTCCTCTTTAAAGGTCGTCTCGATAACGCCGGCGCGCGTGCCTCCGATCGCTTTCGCATAGGCCAAGGCGATATTTTTGGCGTTGCCGGTAGGGTTTTGGTGAATAGCGATAAGACATGGCACCCCTTTGCCCTCGGTAAATACGCGCCGAACCAGATGCCCCGGCCCCTTTGGCGCCACCATAAACACATCTACATCGGCAGGCGGCACAATTTGCCCGAAGTGGATGTTAAACCCATGCCCAAAGGCGATGGCGTTCCCCGGTTTGAGATGCGGCTCAATCGCCTCCTTATAGAGAGCTGCTTGATACTCGTCGTTGACCAGAATCATGATGATGTCGGCCTGTTCGGCGGCCTCGGCCACAGGCAACACCACATGCCCATCGCTTTCGGCAGCGTGCCACGACTTACCCGGGCGCAGCCCTACCACCACGTCTACTCCAGAATCACGCAGGTTGAGGGCGTGTGCGTGCCCCTGACTGCCGTAGCCGATCACGGCAACCTTTTTGCCGCGCAGCGTTGCGAGGTCGGCATCTTTGTCATAATAGATAGTTGCAGGCATCCTAAAACCTTCTCTCCTTACATCGAAATTTGTTCATTAAAACGATCTCTAACTCCTGTAAAGCGGTCCTCTCCTCACCGGGAGTGCTCTTGCGCTCCTCCTTGAGTTTCCGAGGCGTTTTTATACACACTGCCCCAGGCAATGCCGGAAATATGATGTGGATCGGTGGGGTCGAAATGCAGCTTCATATGAACTAGGGCACGTTGAAACTGCAGATCGCAGAGATAGTCTGATAGCTGGAGCGGGTTCTGCGTTTGAGATGGGTTTTGATTATGAAACTGTTGAGGGTCTAGCGTAAAACTCTCTAAAGCACCGTACTTTTTCTCCAGCCCCTCGATCTTTTGCTGAAGCGCATTCGCGGAGTACTCCTGCCGTGCCGGCCCCGTGAGCAGTGAGACGGCATTCTCGTAATTGTGCTGCTGCAGGGCCACCCCGAACTGACTAACAACCGCCATCTGCTGGAAGGCGCCCCCGAACTTATGCGATACGAAAAGGCCGAATCCGAAAATGCCTATGACCACCAGAATAACGCAACCGCCGCACGCGGCCAGTATATAAAGGAGCGGGTTTGTTCCCCTCACCGGTGGCGGGTAAGTCATCTATTCCCTCCTTTTATGGGCCCACACCATGGGCCTCTTCTTCCTGTACATCGGGTTGAGCGCCCTTTGACCAACGGCTTTCAAACAGCCCATAGCCAATGCCCCCCAGCACCCCAAGCATCACAAACAGCCCTACATTGATGATGAGATTGCGCACCGTGTCTAGCCCGAAATGATCCGTTATACGATTGTAGATTTCCCACAGAGCAAGGTTGGCCGGGCCTAGCAGCGCCAAGAGAACAGCCTTATGCCGATTTTCAGGCTTTGCTAAGGCCCAGACGAGGGCGATGACCGGCGTAGCAACAGCGCCTCCGATGCACAGTTTGGTAAACTCCCTAAGGCCGATCAACTCGTGCAACATGGGCTTTGCCTAATCTATCCCATCCCGACCGGAGCGAGCTGCCGTTTTAGCGCCCCGAGCCATAGCGATAATCCCTGTACGCACCATTTCGCGAATGCCGTAGGTATTCAGCAACTGTACGATCTTATCGAGCTTCTCCGTGCTGCCGGTGACCTCAACAATGAACGTCTTTTCGCTCATGTCAATGATGCGCCCTCGGAAAATCTCGACGATCTGCATGATCTCGCCGCGGTCTTTCGGTTCCGCATTCACCTTAATCAGTGCCAGCTCCCGCTCCACGGCGGCCGTTTCGGTGTACTCGACCACTTTGATCACCTCAACCAGCTTGTTGAGCTGCTTGGTGATCTGCTCCAACACCCTATGGTCTCCCTCCACCACGATAGTCATACGCGAGATTTCGGGGCGGTCGGTCACCGAAACCGCCAGCGACTCGATGTTAAAGCCGCGTCGGGCAAACAGGCTTGCCACCCGGGCCAACACGCCCGGATGGTTCTCCACCAGCACGGTGATGGTGTGATATTGCTGCAATTGAGCAAGAATACCGTTACTCACTATTAAATCCATCCTTTCTTTCTGAACGATACGAATTCGATGTGCCTCTACAGGTCGAAACGGGTAGGCGGTGACTTGTCGTCGTCATCGTCATCGAAATCGTCGTCGTCCTCCAACTCCTCCTCCATATCGTCGTCATCGGTAAACAGCCATTTTTCCATGTCGTTGGGCATGTCCACGGCGATGAAAGCCCCAAAGATGGGGGGGCCAGGCCATTCCATAACGGGACTATTCGAATTGACCGCTCTTTTCAGGGCTTCGATCTGCTCTTCCGCCAGCCCCAGACTAATGGCGTAGTCGAGATGCAAAAGGTCGCGTGGAGAGAGCGGACACGACTGCAGTTGTTCGGCAAAGCTTGGGGGCAGTTCCCCCATGCCGTGATTGGCCCGTGCATACTCGATAAAGATGGGCACCGCCCGTTGGAAAAAGACGTGCGAGAGGGCAGGTCGCAGCACCTGGCGGAAGAAAAACCCATTTCGTACCATGCAGTGATAACCACGCTGGTAGTAGTGCCAAAGCTCATCGGGTGCGATCTGGTCAATGTTTTGCATAAACCACCTCGAAGCGGGGCGGCGGCACGGCCCGCCGCCCCATGTCGTTCTTTACTTTAGCTCTCCTTATCGTCAGACGATGCGTTTTTGGCCACCTGGAGATACTGAGAAAGCACCCGATCCTCCTCCGAGAACGACCAATCCTCCGAGTCGGCATGGACACTCGCCTTAAGTTGCTCGAGGTCTTTCCTCAGCATCATCTCTTCGATGGACTGCCCCGACGGAATCATCGGGTAGACGTTCTCCGATGTCGGGATCACACAGTCAATGACGACAGGACGATCGGTAACCGCTTTTGCTTTCTCCAAAGCGGGGATCAATTCCTCCTTTTGCGTTACGCGCATTCCCACTCCACCGTAGGCCTGGGCGAGTTTCACGAGATCGGGCGAGGCCTCAAGGTCTACCGCGCTGTAGCGCTCATCGTAGAACATCTCCTGCCACTGGCGCACCATGCCCAGTGACTTGTTGTTAACCACCACCGTGATAATAGGCAAGCGGTAGACTGTGGCAGTCATCAGCTCTTGGTTGCACATCTGGAAGGAGCCGTCGCCGGAGAGGCACACTACCCGCTTATTCGGGTTGGCGAACTGCGCCCCGATAGCGGCGGGAAGTCCAAAGCCCATGGTACCTAATCCGCCCGAAGTTACCCACTGGCGAGGTCTCCGACATTTAAAGTACTGCGCCGCCCACATCTGATGTTGCCCCACATCGGTCGTCATGATGGCATCGTAGTCGAAGAGCACGTTAATCTGCTCGATGATGTACTCGGCGTAGAGTTTGCCATCGTTTGGGTAGACCAGGGGGAACATCTTTTTCCACTGCATGATGGTGTCGTTCCAGGCGCTCCATGGCCGCGGCTTCACATGACGTAGCAACTCGGCGAGCACGGTTTTTACGTCGCCAACGATGGGCACATCGGGGGTTTTCACCTTCCCGATCTCGGCGGGGTCTATATCAATATGGATGATGCGCGCGCCCACGGCAAACTTCTCTACATTGCCGGTAACGCGGTCATCGAAGCGGGCGCCTATGGCTATAAGCAAATCGGCGTTGTTGACGGCGTGGTTGGCATAGGCTGTGCCGTGCATGCCCAGCATGCCGATGCAAAGCGGATGGGTCTCGTCTATGGCGCCCTTGCCCATCAGAGTGGTGGTTACAAGGATGTTGGTTTTTTCGGCAAGGGCCGTTACTTCCGCCTGTGCACCCGAGGCTACGGCACCTCCACCAACGTAGAGCACGGGGCGCTCCGCTTCAGCGATGAGCTGAGCCGCTTTTCGCAGTTGCATCTCCGGCACCCGGGTATGGGGGCCGATCGGCTTATACGACGGAATAGATACCAGACGAGGATAATCATCCGGATCGAACTCGGTGACGGCCTTACTCACATCGAGCGGAATATCCACGAGCGTGGGGCCGGGGCGCCCCGTGCGGGCGATATAGAAGGCCTCGGCAATGGCTTCCGCAAGGTCTTCGACCCGCTTCACCAAGAAGTTATGTTTGGTAATGGGCATCGTAATGCCGGTAATGTCGGCTTCCTGAAAGGCATCTTTGCCGATGGCAGAGGTGCGTACCTGGCCGGTAATGGCAACAATAGGAATAGAATCCATGTAGGCTGTGGCGATTCCGGTCACCAAATTGGTTGCGCCGGGACCGCTGGTCGCGAGGCAAACCCCAACCTTTCCACTCGAACGGGCATAGCCATCGGCCATATGGGCTGCCCCTTGCTCGTGTCTTACCAGCACATGTTCGATCTCTTTACAGTCGAAGATGGCATCGTAGATGGGCAGTACGGCCCCCCCCGGATAGCCAAAGATGTGGGTAACCCCTTCTTTCTTCAAGCACTCCAGCAGAATCTGTGCTCCTGACAGTTGCATCTTTCTTCACTCCTCCACACTTGCGGTGCATCCTAATCCAAAAAAGCCTCTCATCCCCAAGGGACGAGAGGCTCTGCTCACGCGGTACCACCCTTGATATCGGCACGCATTAACGCAATGCGCACGTCGAATGCCCTAGGGCATTCTGCCGATCACTCAAGGCGCTTTATCGGGCGCTAACCGGAAAGCCTACTGGGTGCCAAAAGGCACGGTTCAGCGTTTCTGCTCGGAGGGGAGTTTCAGCACGCCTCTGCATCGCCTTGCACCACCCGGCGACTCTCTGAAGCGAGAGCTTCGTGCCTACTGGCCTCGTCATCGCATTGCTTACTCAATTGTCAATCTGAAT
>NZ_DATGLN010000047.1:0-7848 GCF_035294165.1 Chthonomonas sp. | reverse complement strand
CCAGGCGGCACGCCAGTCTCGAATGAGGCCGGCAAGCAGAGCGCGGTACTGGTAGGCCCTGCCCACGTTCGATTCCCCTTGATACCAGATGACCCCTCGAATGGCGAAGGGGACAAGCGGGGCGATCATGCCGTTGTAGAGTACGGTGGGAGCGGATGGCATGACGCCATAGCTGTTTGGTGCCGCGTTGGGGTTGTCTTCGACCTGCTGCAAAGCTTTTTGAAAGTCGGCCAGTTTGGAGATGGTGCGAGCGCTTATCCAGGCTTCGGCCGGGGTGCCACCCCAAGAGGAGTGGATAAGGCCCATGGGCACTCCCAAAGCCTGGTAGAGCGCACGGCCAAAGAAGTAGGCCACCGCGGAAAAGCCGCCCCAACCGCCTGTCGCCACCGTTTGGGGATTGCACTCTACCCACTGATTGACCAGATTGGGCTGAGCCGGATTCAAACAGGGCATCGGTTCAGGAACGGAGTAGAGTTGCACGGAAAAGAGGCGTATCTGGGGATAGTTGGCGTTGGCGATCTCCTGTTGTGCGTTGAGGCCGTTGGCGATACCGAACTGCATATTGCTTTGACCGGAGCAGAGCCAAACATCGCCGGAAAGCACGTTGTCGAACTGTTCTTGCTGGTTATCGGGGCCGGTCACGGTTATTTGGTAAGGTCCGCCAACCGGTAGAGGCCCGATGGTGGTCTGCCAGTTTCCTTTATCATCCGCCGTCGCTTCCGCCTTTTGCTGAAAGTTGTTGCCTGTAACGGTCACCGTGACCTTGGCGTTTGGGGTCGTCCAGCCCCAGATGGGGTCTTTGCGTTCGCGTTGGAGCACCATATTGCTGCTGAAAATGCGGCTCACCAAAGGCAGGTTTGCATTGCCGGCGTCGGTTTGTGCGTAGAGCGGCAGCACGGCGAAACAGAGAAGCGGAACTACGAGCAGAGAGAGGATCGCTTTCATGCAAAAAACTCCTTCTTGGAGGGTAAATTGTAGAGGACTTTCTCCCCCGCATTATACTATGCGATTCGGGCATTGTCAAAAAATCTCTCCTATGCCACGTGACGGGATATCGCTACCAAAAGTACCGCCGCCGCTCTCATTGCAAACGGCAAAAGAAAAAAGGCGAGCCGCCACCGGCGCGTCCATTCCCATCAAGGCCAACGCCCTTCTCCTCAGAACTGGTGGGAATGGAAATGCAAGATTTCTCGCTTTCGGCTCGAAATGACAGGTGCCTACGGCTCGAAATGACAGGCGTCTATCTCACGAGAAATGAAAGTCGCCTATCCACCGGCTCTTCAAGGCCGATACAGGGGTCCCCAGAAAATTGCAAGATTTTCTGGGGTAGGGCGCCTTCCCCTCAAGGCCGACGTCCTTCTCCCTCAGTGAGAATGAAATGAAAAGACCTCTCAGCTTCGCTTCGAGGTGACATGGGGTACCGATGCCCACCTACTGCAGCAGGAGGGAGACCGACAAGTTTATTGGCAATTTTCTATGATAACCTTCCCCTTTGAGAACTCACCACAACCGCCCCCTTTCTCCCGAATCGGGGGAAAGGCCGGGATAGGGGGCGAACAAGAGTGGCTTGCTGCGCTAATTGACTCTAGAGCCGTGAAGCCAGCAGTTTCTACAGCCCCTCCCCAACCCTCCCCCTACAGAGGGAGGGAGGGCAGCCTCCCCTCGCGTGCGGGGGGGATGAGAGGGGGGCTTGGGCGCCGGCATTCTGTAGCCCGCCCTCTATTCATCGGCGCTTGTGGGAGTTGAAACTTAAGATTTCTCGCCTTCGGCTCGAAATGACAGGCGTCTATTTCACGAGAAATGGCAATCGTATCATCGGCTCTGCAATGCCGACGGTGCTGCGCTCAAGGCCGACGTCCTCCCCCTCAGCACCTTTCCTTCAAGGCCGTAGTCCTCCCCCTGCAGGGGGAGGGGGAACCACCTCTACAGCCTGAGAGATTCCCTCTTCCAGGCAGGCTACCGTCATTAACGGTGCGCCATTGCCGTTCTCGGAGCCGGTTCAAAGCCGAATTCCAGAGCGTTTGCCCAATGCTCTACCCAGTCCACATGGAACGAGCCGTTGATACGGGCGACGCTTCGCAGGCGCGATAACTCCATGCAGCCTGGGTTGCCGCCATCGTTAACACGGTAGGAGAACTTGATGGTCTCACCGGCATCGAGGTGCTTCTTGACCCAAGGAATCTCGTACCAGGGGATGGCGCACTCGACAATGCGCATGTTGCCCACCTGTTTTATCACCAGTTTTCCGTTTTTAACAGGGCCATCGTAGGGCGATTTAGGCTGTCGCGGGTAGAAGTGCTTATGGGGCATACCAGGGTACTCCAAACGCCATATCTCCGTGCCGCCGCCGTATTGAGGGGCTACCTTGTTCAAGGCATACTCATAGTCGGTATCCTTGTAGGTTGTGAAGCCGAACTCGGTGCCTTTAGGGTAAGGGTACCAAGGCTTGAGAGCCTGGGGAAGCACATTGAAGGCGATCTGGACGTTGTCGAAATAAGGCGCGTTTCCTGCAGGCAGGATGGGGTCTTTGCGATAAGAGTAACGACGCACCCCTTTAGGCCATTGGAGAGGAATGAGGGTAACCTTGCCTGAGGCGTCTTTTTGAGGGTAGTAGCAGACCTCAGGGTAGAAAAACTGATCGTCGTCGCGGGTTGCAAAACGCAGGGTGCCAGGCTCGGGGGTATTATCGGCGATACGAGCGGCGAAGTAGAAATAGTGCTTGTCGTAGGCTAGATAGGCCACGGCGAAGCCCTTTTTCACATTTTGGGGTAGAGCTTTAAAAGGATACCAGGCCTGCTCGGTAAGCGAACCCGCATTGCTGTTGTCGCTTTGAATGGGTTGAGGTAGCACGCCTTTCCAGTCGCTCAGATCGCCATCCACCTTAATGGTGCGATAGGCTATGTAGTTGACATGCATCGGCTCATCCCAAACGGTTTTCCCGTCTTTTCCGGCGTCGAAGACCATATGGAGCGGGTAGGTGTTATCGGTGGTAGGAGTACCGCCGATAATCCGTACATCCACCTCTTTTGTTTGGTTGGGGCCGAAAGAGAGCGCGGAAGGGGCGCTTACGCGAAGATGACCTAGGCGAACTTCCAACCGACCCGATAGGGGGCGATTAAGCAGATTGGTGAGATCGAGACGCATGATCGGATGCTGGGAGATGGGAGCCGTCATGTCGTGTGCAACGGTGGCGATAGGCTCGAAACCTTGAATGAAGCCATTTTGAATGGCTTTGAGGAGGGCGGCGAAGGAGCCTTTCGTGCCGTTTCCTCGCAGGAAGAACCCTCTCCCATCTAACGGCACCACGATTTTGCCGTTGTGTGATGGTATCGGGTTGCCGTAGAAGTCGTAGAGGGTATAGGGGCCTGTTTGGAGCGTTAGGCTGGCACCGGAAAGAGCCTCAGGCGTTTGTATGGCGGTGATAAGCTTTTGGCGTTCTGTGGCGGGAGCACTGGACGGGAGCGCCGCAAGTTGGGCGCGAAGTTGTGCCTTATGCGCCAGCTCGGCATAGCCTCGAGCCGTCCAAAAAGGAAGGTTGTAGGCGCCAAACTCGGCGCCGAGATCGCCCACAATCACCACCGTGCCGTCTTCAGGGTTGGAACGACCCTCCGAATCGGGCCGACCGTCAAATACCATGACCCATGGCAGGCCAGGTCGAAAGAGCAGTCGCCGGAAGGGGCGTTCTCCAATGAAGTGCGTGGCGGCGCTCACCGCGGCCGCCGTAGACCAGACCTCGTAGTTCGGCACGTAGCGGCGCTTGCCGTCCGGCTCGGTGATGAACTGATCTTGCACTTCACAGACGTTGCCGTGGTAAACGCCCATGGCGCGATCGTAACCGGCCGCCCTGTCACCGGCAACGACGGCTGCCACCCTGTCATCGGTATTGGCCACCCAGCTTTCTGTATCCCATATGCGCACACGGCCGTAGGGGCCTTTGTGGTTTACCCAAGCTTTCACGGTGGCATGAGAGTCCTGTCCCTGATAGTGAATGCTCACGAAGTCGAAGATATTGGTAAACGTATCTTTGCCGTCGCAGAAAAGCTTGTCTACGGCGTTAGAGGTGGAGTCGCATCCACCTACAAGCACCTGTACACCGGCATCTTTGCGTGCCTGCAGTATGCCTTGGGCCATGTGCCAATAGATATCGCGATAGCGCAGCATGTCGGCGCCCCAGCCGGAGATGGAGATGCCCTCCCATGGTTCGTTCCAAAGCGAAAAGGCGTTGATGGGGCCTTTAGGCCATCCAAATTGGGAGGCGAAGAGATAGCACCACTTTTGGAAATCGGCATCGTAAGAGGGTAGCCAAGCGAGGTCGAACTTTGTGTCGAGCATAACTCCTTGGTCGTTCAACCAAGGGCGTGGACGTCCGAGAGGTTGGGTGGGGCCGTAAAAATCGCCACCGCCGGCCATAAAGAGCACGGCGATGTCGTTTTGCTGAAAGGTTTTAAGCTGCTGGGCAACGTTGTTGTACCAGTCTGCCCAATCTTTATCTGTGGTCGGCTTGTAGCCGACTCCGAAGCGCACAGCATGGACGCCAAGACGCTTTAAGACCGTAGCGGGAATATCGGCATCGAGACAAAAGTGCGGGTATTGAATGTGTTGGGAGGAGTGGGCGAACGTACGGATGCAGGTGGTGACGAAGAGGCGCCCGTAGTTGCCGAAATCGAGAATGAGCGCGTACCCACCGAAACGTTGGGGTATGTTCGGCTGAAGGATGTAGGTGGTCGAACCTTTGGGGGCGAGCGCCACAGAGAACGACTTTTGCACGGTTTTGGAGATTCGATAGAGGTGAGGCACCCAGATGTCGCCGGGGACGCCGTAGGTGCCATAGGCGATGATCTCCGGGGTGCAGGTTGCATTAAGAGGCTGATCGGTGAGATTTTGAATCTGCACGACAAATGTCGCCTGCTCTTTCGGGGTCAGCACGTTAGACACACCTGCCATTTTCAGCAGAATGACGGCGAGAAAGCGATTCTTTTGGTGTGGAGGGACGTTGAAGGTCTGTTGAAAGTTGACCATATCCTCTCCTTCTACCATTTGGGCATGGCTGGCAGGGAGGATGGAGAGTAGCAGGCCGAGCACGAGGCCAGCCATGTAGGCAATATACCGAAAGCGATATCGGTTCATGGAACGGTTCACTCCTTAAATGCTACGTATTATATATCGGATATAGTTTTTAAAGGGATAGGCACCATAGCTCTATCCTAGGGGCGCTTTAGGGAACGCGCTCTCCCCTCGCGGCGACCCAGAGTTTATACCAATCCTGTCGGGTGAGTTGAATTTGCGCCGCGCCGGCCGCCTCGCGGATATGATCGGGGTTATTGGAGCCGACCAGCGGTATGATGCCGGCGGGGTGGCGCAAGAGCCACGCGATGGCCATCTGGGCGGGGGTTGCGCCGCCATATTTCGGGCTAAGCTCACGAAATGCGGCGAGGATGCGTTCGATGCGTTCTTTCTGGGGATGATCGTTTGGTACCTCTCGCCTTCCGGTAAGCCACCCTCTGCCGACAGGGCTGTAGGCCAACGGGGTGATCTGCAGCTCCTCACACTGGTCGAGCACACCATCGCCGCCTCCTCCGGCCGCCCCCTCGTAGATGGGGTCAAGGCGCAAAAGCGAGATTTCTATCTGGTTGGAAACGAGGGGAACCTGAAGATAGCGCTTGAGGGCGAGCGTTTGGTGTGGATAGTAGTTCGATACGCCGACGTAGCGCACCAACCCGTCGCGTACCAGCTCTTCCAACACTTTGGCCGTCTCTGCAGGATGGCTGAGCGGATCGGGGCGATGCAGCTGGTAGAGGTCCACATATTCAACTCCCAGGCGCTGCAGCGAGCCGCGGATGGATTGGCGAATGTAGTCCGGGTCGTGTTCATAGTAGCCGCTTCGGATGCCGACTTTGGTGGCGATAAATATCTTTTCTCGAATGCCTGGGATTGCGGCCAAGCACTCTTTAAAAATCGCTTCGCAGGCGGTGCCGCCATAGATGTCGGCATGGTCAAAAAACGTAATGCCGCTCTCGATGGCAGCTTCAAAAGCGGCGATGGCGCGTCGGACGTGTTCCGGCCCCACCTCATTAGGGTTCCATGTGCCGGCAAGCCCCATGCACCCAAGCCCAATGCGAGAAACGGGCACACCATCCGGTCCGAAAGGCTGTGTCGGTATGGTATGGGTCATCTTGGTTCTATCTCCTTCGATTTATCGTAGAGCGATGGAGGGGTCGCGCGGGCGTGGGATGCTATACCACACGGCATCGCAAACCTCCAGCTCTTCTTGATCTAACTCTAGGTGAACGGCCTTGAGGGTCTCTTCGAGCTGTTCTGGGCGCGTCGCTCCGAGGATGGCGCTTGTGACGTCGGGCTGGTCAAGTACCCATGCGAGGGCGACCTGCGCCAGCGATTTGCCTCTCGGTTCAAAAAAGGTGCGCAGGGTCTCCACCGCGGTAAACTGAGCCTCTTGCCAGTAGCGCTCATGGTATATGGGAGAGCGGCCCTGCATGATGTCGAAGCGAGAGCCGGCCACAGGAGGCGCGTCACGGCGATACTTGCCGGTAAGGAAGCCGCCCGCCAATGGGTTATAGGTGATCACGCCGATCTCCTCTTCTCGGCACAGCGGCAGCAGTTCATACTCGATTTGTCGGAACAGCAGGTTATATCGCGGTTGCACCGTATCGAAGCGTGCGAGGCCGTGCTTGTCGCTAACCCATAAGGCCTTTGCCAGCTGCCAGGCCTGGTAGTTGGAGCAGCCGATGTAGCGTACCTTCCCCTGATGCACAAGGTCATCTAGGGCGCGGAGGGTCTCGTCAATAGGGGTGTCGGGATCGGGGGAGTGGGTTTGGTAGAGGTCAATATAGTCGGTTTGGAGGCGCTTCAAGCTGGCCTCTACGGCCTGCATAATATGTTTGCGCGAAAGCCCCTCATCCCACGGCCTTGGTCCCATCGTTCCGCGGCACTTGGTGGCGAGGATAAAATCATCGCGCCGATTTTTAAGCCACTTCCCCACGATCTCTTCGGTGCGCCCTACGGTTTCGGGCGTCACCGGCACGGGATAGACATCGGCAGTATCAATGAAATTGATGCCGGCATCGGCCGCCTTATCCATAATGGCGAACGCGGTGGCTTCATCGGCCTGCATTCCAAAGGTCATGGTGCCAAGGCAGATTTCGGAAACTTTCAGGCCGGTGCGACCTAAGCGTTTCAGCTTCATATTTCGTTTACTTCTCGGCTAGCATGAAGTTATGTCGTTCTCTATTTCATCCAAAGTGTGCCGAATTCCTGCTAGGTTCGGAAAGCAGCCTTCGACGAGGGGGTGAGAAAAATCGAACCCAATGTGCTGGCCTCTGCTTGTCTCTAGTGATGAGTGTGGAATCTCTACAGAACTCCAACTGATAAACGATAGTGTTCAACCATTTCTCCTCCAACTGCAGCTTGCCCTGCCTTAGTGTTATCGCACATTGCCTTCAGTTAAAACCAAACTCTTGACAACACACCATCGCTTTGCTATCATGCGGGTAGCTCCATTCCTTAGGACTGCCGCTCTGGCTGGCTCCTGCTACCGAGTGCCGCCGGCTAAGGTTTTTAACGGCTTTTAGCACCACCAGTACCTATAGTGATAACAGCAAGTGAGAGATGGTGAGTGAGAGCGGGACGCGCGGGGGCAGCTACAGCGAGAGTTTCAGCTACGATGATGCCGGCAACTCGGTGGTGTTTCGTGG
The DNA here is from genome assembly GCF_035294165.1 of Chthonomonas sp. Taxonomy (GTDB): domain Bacteria; phylum Armatimonadota; class Chthonomonadetes; order Chthonomonadales; family Chthonomonadaceae; genus Chthonomonas. The sequence goes on along the minus strand of NZ_DATGLN010000047.1, from coordinate 139 downwards.
GGTGAACCAAGGGTTTAATGCGGACAACCAGAACACGGCCTACACCTATGATGGAGAGGGGAACCCTGTGGTGTACAAGGGGGTGGCGATGGGTTATGACGAGGAGGACAGGCTGATAAGCGTGGGGTCGAACTGGAGT
>NZ_DATGLN010000046.1:0-3216 GCF_035294165.1 Chthonomonas sp. | reverse complement strand
GCTTTGAGGCGAATGCTGATTTCAATGCGGCGAGAAACCTCAAGGCACGGGGCGAAAGTTCAGACGCCCTATTGTGTCGGTCGGAGGCACACGCTTCCAACCAGGCACAAGCCCCTGTGCTTTAGCCAGGGGTATCTGACTATTATTGACGAATGACATTATCTGGCGCATAATCCACCCCAAGGCCTCAGAGTAAATATGAGACCGATGCACAACCGGCATAGTCTGCTTGCCGGACTTAAGGAAGGAAGAGGAATCTTGAACGCACTCATCTACTATCAGAACACCACCCTCGTCTCTCTGGTATTGATAAGTCTTATGCTGCTAGGTACAGAGATGGGATTTCGATTCGGGAAGCGGCGCTATCCAGAGGCCACCGAGGCCGTGAGATCGCAGGTTGGGGTTGTGCTCGCCGCCATGCTTGGGCTACTGTCGCTTTTGCTCAGCTTTACTTTTTCGTGGGCCTTACAGCGCTATGAAGACCGCAGCGAGGCGCTTGTTGCCGAGGCCAACGCCATCGGAACCACCTCCCTTAGAATCCAGCTTCTGCCGGTTGAGATGCACGAGAAAATTCAGTCGCTCTTAAGCCGATATACGGAGGCGCGCATCCGTGAAAACGAGCTTCCTTTGGCAAACCCTGCAGAACGACATGCCCAGGTGGAACAGGCGCGTCAGCTTGCCACACAGCTTTGGAGCGAAGCCATGCGGGCCGTACAAAAAGACCCTCGGCCGGTTACAAGCGGCCTTTTCGTACAATCCCTCAACCAGCTCATTGATGCGGCAAGCGTTACCCATGCAGCCTTCCAAAGAAGGGTGCCGGAGGTGATATTAGTTGCAATATTGGTTCTATCCGTCATCGTTGCTGCTCTGCTTGGCTATGCGTCCGGTCTTGCCGGACATCGGGTTAGCGCCCCAACGTTTCTGCTCGTTGGTGGGATTGTTGTGGCCGTTTTTCTCATCATGGACCTAGATAGACCGCGTAGTGGGTTGATCCAGGTGAACCGTGAGACGTTGCAGAGCCTTCAAGTTTCAATCCTCATTGAGGGGGAGGGCGTCGGCCTTGAGGGGAAGGGCGTCGGCCTTGAGGGGGAGGGCGTCGGCCTTGAGAAAGGTGCAGTGCGCAGCACCGTCGGCCTTGAAGAACCGATGATACAACCGTCACTTCGAGAGAAAGACCTGTCATTTCGAGCCGAAGGCGAGAAATCTTGAGTTTCCCTTCCCACCGGTTCTGAAGGGTAAGGGGTGGGGCTGCAGAGACTGCCAACCTCACGGTTCTAGAGGCAGTTAACCAAGCAAGTCAGCCTCGCTCGCCCCCTATCCCATCCTTTCCCCCTACTAGGGAGAAAGGGGGCGGTTTTGGGTGGTTTCTGAAGAGCAAGGTTATCGAAGGAAACTGCCAATGAACTTATTGGTCTCCCCTCTCCTTAATAGGGGGAGGGGCGGGGGGGTGGGGGCTGTAGAAGCAGACAGCGATGCAGCGGCCAGTGAGATAGGCGATCATGGAAACTGTGCTGGCCGCTTATTCTCAAAACAAGAGTCACATACAACTCATAATACGTCCTCTCATGCAGTGGTGTGGTTCCCTCTCTCGAAACCACTTCGTAGGCAGGAATCGGCATCGAACAAGAAGAAGAAACCCACAAGAATATCTAGACTGTTTGGAGGATGGTAATGCGGTTTGCGATCTCATCTCTAGGCCTGTGGCTGCTCATAAGCCTTATCGGCACCGGCACAGCAGGGGCACGACGCCCCCCAACTCCCGACCCGACTTATGGCTTGCCTATTCCTAAATCCGTTCGGTTCACAGCCTCCACGCAACAGCCGGTGAAGTGGATATGGGTCAATCATGTGGCGGATAATCAGACGATCTACGCCCGGCGCACCTTTACGCTGGAGCGGATACCCCAAAAGGCGGTTCTTTACATTACCGCAGACGACTTTTTTACGCTGTATGTGAATGGGCAGGAGCTTGATCACTCTGCGCCCCAATCCGGCAACGGTTTCGTGTGGCGCCAGGTTCATGCCGTTTTGTTGACGCCCCATCTGCACGCCGGCAAGAACGTTATTGCCGTGCGTGCTCTTAATGCAGGCGGGCCGGCAGGGCTTATTGGTATGTTGGTGGCCGATAATAAATCGATCCTTCGTACCGATAAAAGCTGGCGCGTTACCGAACAGGGCGATCTTCCAAGCGATTGGATAGATACGAGCTACGACGATAGCTCTTGGCTTTATGCCACCGAAGAGGCCTCTTTAGGCGATGCCCCTTGGAATGAGTTGGACGGATGGCCTGGCTACAGTTCCGATGTGCCGTATCTCGCCCACATCACTCTGCCCGTCGTGGGTGTGCTCGATGTACAACCGGGCGCAGGCAGCCTTCATGTGGATGCAAGCCATCCCGGACACCTGCAGGTGGTAGCCCCTCCGCAAGATTCAGGCCGAACACCGCCCTCTCTAGTCGTAGATTTTGGCAAGGAGGTTGCCGGCCGAGTACGCCTTATCGTGAAGGGAGACGGCATCATTCAAGTGGGTACCGGCGAATCGGAGGATGAGGCTGTGATGAAACCTTGGGGCGGCATCCATACCTTCGATAGCCGCACCATGGCCTCGCCGCTCTATACGCCCTACAGCGCATTCCACTATGCCAAAATCACCTTCTACGCCCCTCCAGGCGCCTCCGACACGCCTCTTACGGTGGATGTGTCGCTCGACTTCAAGTACTATCCCGTTCAATATAAAGGTTCGTTCGACTGCTCCGACCCCCTCCTCACGCGCATCTGGTATGTGGGAGCCTACACCGCCCACCTCTGCATGCAAGAGGACATTTGGGATGCCCCCAAGCGCGACCGTGCGCGATGGATGGGCGACCTGCAGGTCTCCGGCCGTGTGATTGACACCGTCTTTGCCGACAAGTTCCTCATGGAGCAGACCATGCAGCGGCTTCGTGACGATGCCCAGGGAGGAAACCCACCTGCCGACCTACCGAAAAGTCATGTCAACGGCATTCCCGGCTACTCCGCCGCCTGGGTAGTGGGGCTTACCGACTTCTATAAGCATATCGGCGACAAGACCTACCTCATGAAGCAACATGACCTGCTGGCCTCCATGATCGCCTATATGGAGGGCGACCTCGATGACGATGGGCTTTTTGCCAACAAACACGGGGCCTGGGACTATGTGGACTGGTCGCCCGATTTCAACGGCGACAGCCCGCTGGCT
>NZ_DATGLN010000045.1:0-12425 GCF_035294165.1 Chthonomonas sp. | reverse complement strand
GCCCAGGCGGCGGCAAGCAGCGCGAGAGAGGTGCCTAGGTAGGGCAATACCTTTCGCATCTTTTGCCTCCTTAGTGGAAGTTTTGAGTTTGGTTTTGGCACACGAAGAGCGCGCCTCTCGACATCAGAGAGAACGCGCTCCCTTGGTTCCCGAACTCCTCCACCGAACGAAGGCAGCAACGCCAGCCCGAAACGGTGCACCCTAATGCTAGGCGACCTGTTCCAGAAGAGTATCCTTTGTATCCTGCTTCTTTCCCAAGACCGCCTCAGCGCGGATGGTCATTTCCTATGGCTTACGCTACCCTTCGACCGGAAGTGAGGACTTCGGTAAACACCCGGAAGCGTTCGATTTTCACTTATATCTAACGCTTCACCGCGTGTTGATGTTCCCGATCAACACGCATTTTTTCGAGACGGCTACAGTGTAGCATACATTTTACACGTCTGTCAACTACCCATAGCCCTCTCAACAGGGCGACATGCCCTTCGAGGGGAGATGCCGACCTGTTTGATATGAAAAACGAAAACGCATCTTCGCTGTGACAAAATAGACCTATCCTATCGAAAAGGCAAAGAGTACCGTGAACGTAGTTTTCTTTCTCATTCTTGCGGCATGGTTAGAGGTAGGAGGCGATGCGTTGGTGCGTCATGGGCTGAAGCAAGCACGATGGCCGAGCGTGGCTCTCGGAGCGCTTGTGCTTGCGCTTTACGGCCTTTGCGTGAACCTGCCACGATGGGACTTCGGCCGCCTTCTTGGGGTCTACATTGCCGTTTTCTTTGTGGTTTCTCAGTTTGTTGCGTTTTGGTTTTTCCAGGAACGGCTGAAGCCCGCGACGCTTGTGGGCGGGAGCCTTATCGTATTGGGTGGGCTTGTCTTAACCTTTTGGCGACACTCTTAAAGACTGCTCTCCGTCTCATCGTGCGGCTCTAAAGCCAACCGGAGGCGCAAGCCTATCTTGTTCGCCCCCTATCTATCCGTCTTGCAGACGGCAGCGCAGCGGTCTTAGCAAACAGCCATGCAGCGGCCTGAGAGATAGGCGATGAAGAGAATAAAACAGGCCGCTGAGGTGCCCCTCTCCCTGTAGAGGGAGGGGATGGGGGTGGGTATTGCCAATTGCTTCGGGTTCTAGAGCCAACTCGTGGAGTAATCCGGCTTTGCTCGCCCCCTATCCCATCCTTTCCCCCGATTCGGGAGGTGCTAGCGCACGGCGATGCAGCGGCCAGCGAGATAGGCGATGAAGGAAACGACACAGGCCGCTGAGGCGCCGTCCGCGAGGACGCCCACCGCGAGGTGCCTCTCCCCCTGTCAGGGGGAGAGGCTATGGAGGTACCCCTGTGGTTATCCTGTTATTAGTGTTTACCCCCTTGTGATTGCCGTGTTTTATTGGGCAGGTATAAGGCCTGCCCCTACGGGCTGGTTGGTTCATGGTGATGGTTGCCGAGGGTACCCTTGAGGGAAAAGGCGCTGAGGGGGAGGGCGTCGGCCCTGGGGTTACCCGCCCACCATGAAAATCGGTGCTAGAGCCAACCGGCAAGACATACCAAATTAAATAATGCGGGAAGCTTGCTTCCCGCATTAACCTCCAAAGACTAGTGGCCTGTCGGTGGTGCCACTCCAGGGGCCGCAGGAGACGGCGTTGCCGGGGCGCTCAAGGGGCCGGCAGGCTGCCCCTGTTGCTTAATGCCCTGCCATGGCTGATAGGGTTGCCCGTTCTTCCAGGGCGGCACGCCCGGCGTGTACTTTACTCCCGGTGGAGTGTGGGGGCTGGTGAAATAGACCAGCGCCCCCACGATGCCCACCACAAGAACCACCACTACCGCGATTACGAGCACCGGATTGACCTCTTTTTGCACGGGGGTATCCTCCTAAACTACTGACGTTTGTCCCACATGCCGTTGGGCCAAACGCCCGACTGCACCAGCACGGGGTCCGGGTTGGTAACCTGAATGCCGATAGGTTGACGTGTGGCATCTTCGCGCATCCATTTTACGTGGCCATCGCACATGGCGTAGTTGCTGCCCTGGCTATGGATGGTGGCACCGCCCCCCTGCATGTTGAACTCACCATAGTTCCAGAAAACCTCGGTAGCCCACCCTTCGCTCCATTGGTGGTACCAGTTGGGGCGCTCTGCTACAAAGATGGTGGTCGCCGGGTTGGTGATGCTTGAATCGGGTGCGCTGGCCGGAGACATCTCGTAGCTAGGAGAGCTTGAGCTCCACCCCCAGCCGTTCAGAGGCCACATAAAGTTTTGGCTGTAGGTCACCGGAATGGCAGGCTGTTTGGGGTTGGCCGCGTCCTGCCCACGATTCCAAGCATCGTCTGGGCAGTGCCATATCTGCTTGTTTTTGATGTAGGGGTCGATCTGCTGATGCCAGGGCACCCAGGTGGGCCACCAGCCCCAAGTCCAACTGTGCACGCCATCGTAGTCCTGCGTATACATCAGCTCCCCAAGCATAATCTGCTTCTCGTTCGAGAGGCAAGAGACGGCTCTCGCCTTCTCACGCGCTTGGGCGAAAACAGGGAAGAGAATGGCCGCAAGTATCGCTATTATAGCGATAACTACAAGCAACTCGATGAGCGTAAAGCCCTTTTGTTTTGTGCTAGCGTGGTCCATAACTTTTAGCTCCTTTGCGGAAATTGGCTTTGCTAAACATGTTTAGCAAACGGTTTTTAAAAAAATGGGTCGGCAGAAAACTTGTGCTGTATTAACCCACTACTTACATTCTACCACACTTTGTGAAAATCCTCCTCTCTTCACCGCTCCTATCCCGCGGCCCCGCTTGCACTCTCTCCAAAAACCTGCTAAAATAGCTCCACCTCTGACGCCCTATCTGCCGATTTTTTAGGCATCGCAGGAGGAGAAACATAAGAGCGCTCTATCGTCCCGGGCATCCGTTACCGTCACCGCCGAAGTTGCGTCGCCCTTGGTGGCTTCTCGGCTTGGTTGTGGCGATTCTAGGTGGGTTGCTGGCTTGGAAGTTTTGGCATAGAACCTCGCCCCATCTTCCCTTGCGGCCGAGGTCCATTGCCACGGCTCCCAGGCTGGTTCCGGCATCTTCCCCCGTCCCTCCCACCCTAGTGCCGCCCCAGCCGGTAGACCCCAAGCCGTTGCCCGATTTCCCCAAACCGCCCCCCATCCATGCGCGCGCCGCCATCCTCGTAGATGCCGCCGATGGCCAAGTGCTCTACGCCCACAATCCCGACCTTGAGCTTCCCATGGCCAGCTGCACCAAAATTATGACGGCCCTCATCTTCTGCGAGCGCGTGCCCGATAACGCCATCATTGTGGCCAGCAAGCGAGCCGCCTCTACCCCTCAATCCTCCATGCACCTCAAGGTGGGGGAACGCCTTACTGCGCACGATCTGCTGCGTGGCCTTCTGCTGCGCTCGGCAAACGATGGCGCGGTGGCCGCTGCAGAAAAGGCTGCGGGGAGCGTGGAGGCTTTTGTTGCCCTTATGAACCAGAAGGCGGCAGAGCTAGGCTGCAAACATACGCACTTCATGAACCCTCATGGGCTTACCCAAAAAGGCCACTATACCACTGCACGCGATCTCGCCACCATTGCACGCGCTGCCATGCAGGTGCCACGCATTCGCGAGGTGGTGGGGCTGACCAAAGCGGTTATTCAACGCTCCATAGACAAGCACGACGTGGTAATGCAAAACCACACCCACTTCGTAGGCCACTTTCCAGGTGCCGACGGCATTAAAACCGGTTGGACGGTGCCGGCCGGCCACTGCTTTGTCGGCTCCGATACGCGAAACGGCTGGGAGCTGATCTCCGTAGTGTTAAACTGCCCTCATTTCGTTAAAGATACCGAGGCGCTCATGAACTACGGGTTTCACAATTTCGAGCCTCATGTGCTCGAAGCGGCCGGCCAACCGGTGGGAGTCTGCTCTGTAGTGCACGGCGTCGCACCTCGCATTCCCGTGCGCACAGCAGATAAGTTGGAGGTGGTGCTGCCGAAGAAAGCCCGTGCCTCCTTGGGGGTGCAGATGCGTCTCAGCCCGATTTCGGCTCCGGTGCAACCCGGCGAAAAGGTAGGAGAGGCCATCGGGCTGGTTAACGGGGTTCCTGTGGTGCAGGTGCCCCTTGTGGCCGAGTTAGGCGATGGTGTGGCCGTGAAGGAGCTTACGAAGGCGCCCTCCTCGATCTGGCCGCCTCTGCTTCGGGATGCCGCCATTTTGGCCCTTTGTCTGGTATCCTTTCGTTATGTCGCAGGAATCGGTGCGTCTGCAAAAGGCGCTCGCCGCCGCTGGAGTCGCCTCTCGTAGAGCCAGTGCCGAGCTGATAAAGCAGGGGCGTGTAGCCGTAAACGGCCGGGTTGTAACAGAACCAGGGCAGCTTATTGACCCCTCAAGCGATGTGGTTACCGTGGACGGAGAGCGCATCGCCCTGGAAAGCCCACAACCGCTTCTCTACCTTATGCTAAATAAGCCCGTTGGGGTGGTAAGCACCGTGCAAGACCCCCAAGGTCGCCCCACGGTGCTCGATATCGTGGGGCCGCTACCTGCCCGCGTCTATCCGGTCGGTCGGCTCGACATCAACAGCTCCGGCCTGTTGTTGTTAACCAACGACGGCGATTTGGCCTATAAACTAACCCATCCGCGCTTCGAAATTCCTAAAACCTATCGCGTCGTGGCCAAGGGGTTTGTGGGACCGGAGGCCGCCCGCCATCTGGCAGAGGGCGTATTGCTAGAGGACGGCCTAACGGCACCGGCAGAGGTGCGCTTTGTGGATTACGATAAGGGCACACAATCCACCATTTTAGACATCACCATTCGGGAGGGGCGTAACCGCCAGGTACGGCGCATGATGGAGGCCGTGGGGCACCCGGTTCGCCAGCTTACCCGCATCGGCTTCGGGAATCTGCGCCTTAAAGGTCTAGCTCCGGGCACCTGGCGCAAACTTCGTCCGGATGAACTTGCCGCCCTTCGTGCTTTTGTTGAACAACAACTCCTACCCACCTATAAGAAGAGACGCTAATGAAAAGATTGGCACTGGCTGTTTTGGTTGTAGGGCTGATCTGGGGCATGGGAACAGGTTGCAGCAAATCGCCCTCTGCAAACCGAGCTGCCACCGCCCCGCAGCCGTCCGCGGGCACAATAGCCAGCGTGGTAGATGCGGCAGGACATCACCTGACACTAACACGCTATCCGCAGCGCATCGTCTCTTGCGCGCCCAGCATCACCGAAATTCTTTACAAACTCGGACTGCAAAACCGTCTTGTGCTCGATACCACAGCTTGTGACTACCCGCCGGATGCGAAGAAAAAGCCCCACTTCAACGCCCTCAGCAGCGACATCGAGCCGATTTTAGCACAAAACCCGGATCTGGTGCTTGACCTTAAAGACCTAAATCACAGCCTTATCGCACCGCTGCAAAAGGCGGGCGTCCCTCAGCTCACCTTAGACGTAAGCAGCGTGGGAGCCGTCATGAACTCCATTCTGATCATTGGGAAGGCTACCGGCACCCTCAAGCAGGCTCAAGCCTTGGTTAACTCGCTTCAGGCCCAGCTCAATGCGGTTCGCAAGGCGGTGGCGAAGGCGCCGCACAAGCCGCGTGTCCTCATCCTCTACGGAACTAATCCGCTCTACACCACAGGCCCTAACTCGTTCATCAACGACCTCATCACCATCGCGGGCGGGGTTAATGTGGTGACCAAACCCCCTCCCGGCAACGTTATTTCCCCGGAGGAGGCCGTTGCGCTTCAGCCGGAGGTGATCTTGTGTGCCCCTGAACTCGTGCCCGCGATACGCCGCCTCCCCGGATGGGCGCAGGCGGTGCCGGCGGTGCGCAACAACCGTTTCTTCACCGCGGTCGACACGCTGGAACGTCCCGGCCCCCGCATGGCGGACGCCGTTGTGGCTTTGGCGCGCTACCTGCATCCCCATGAGATGGCTCGCTTCGCCCGTTCCACCCTCGCGAGGACGGCGCCTTAAATGGCACAAGTGCAGGAAACCGTAGAGCGTTTTAGGCCAGGCAAGCCGTTCATCGAGGATAGGCGATGGAGGCGCACCCTGCTGTTCCTGCTGTTGATCGCGCTGTTGCTGCTTGGGGCGCTGCTGCTTGACATCTGGATGGGGCCTTCCGATGTGGCGCGTGTGGTGACCCCGTCGGTCGTGGCGCAGACGCTCTTACGCCATATTCCTTTCCTCCATCCTGTGGTGCCTAAAGTCGCCTCTGTGCCCTATGCCGATGTCATCGTGTGGCAGGAGCGCCTTCCCCGCGCGTTGGCCGGTGCGTTGGTGGGCATGCTGTTAGCCGCCGTCGGCGTGGCGTTTCAGAGCCTGCTTATGAACCCTCTGGCCGATCCCTACACGGTGGGGATCGCCTCTGGGTCGGCCTTAGGCGCCCTGCTCATTGTCATTCTAGGGGGAACGGCCTGGCTAGGGGGCTACGCCCAAATGGTGGCGGCCTTCGCAAGCGGCGTGCTGGCCGTGGGGTTCGTGCTGTTCATCGCACGGGTGGGGGGGCGCATCTCTCCGCAAACGCTGCTGCTGGCGGGGGTGATCGTCGGTACCTTCTGCTGGTCGTTGATACCGCTCATCGTTACCTTGGGAATGCAGGCCGGTGCGGACAAAGAGGCGCGCATTATGGCAACCCTCTTCGGAAGCTTGGAGAGCGTAGATTGGCAAAGGCTCGGTCTGCTGCTGCCTTTCGGTGTTCTTGGAACGTTTCTTTTGTGGCGGATGGCACCACAGCTTGATCTGCTCACTTTTGGAGAGGAGACGGCAGCGCACCTGGGGGTACACACCGAGCGCTTGAAATGGACGATCATCGTGGCGGGCGCGCTTGTTACCGCAGCGGCAGTAGCCACGGCAGGCATCATCGCCTTTATCGGCTTTGTGACGCCTCATGCCGCGCGGCAGTTGGTTGGGCCGCGTCATCGGCACCTACTGCCAACGGCCATGTTGCTGGGCGCGCTGCTTTTGGTGCTCTCCGATTGGCTTGCTCGCGTCTATCTGTTCGATATTCAGGTGGGGGTGGTCACCTCGCTATTCGGCGTGCCACTCTTCTTTGTTTTGCTACGTAAGCAGTTACGGGAACGCTTTTAGGAGGAGAGGATGGCCAGGCTACGTTCGAAAGGGCGCAAGCACAAAAATACGGCAACGCCTTCGGCGCAGGACAATCGCCCCGGGGTAAAAACGCCTACTGCCGAGACGCTGAAAGAGGCCGACAAGCTGTTCAAGGGCTATTGGAAGCGCCTAGGTGCTCTGCTGCTTCTGGTGCTGCTTCTTTCCATCGCCTTTTCGCTGGCGGCGCCGCATTTTCGCAGCTACAACCTGTTCTATTTCTACATAGCCATTGTGTTTGCGCTTTCGTTCATCTCGCGCTATTGGCTTGAGAAGCTGTTTGTGGAGCTTAGAGAACTGGGGTTTCGTCGCTTAGCGCAGAAGCGCTACGCCGATGCAGCCGCCGTGCTGGAGTACTTTCATCGCTTTGGCAACATGGGTTTTGATAGGGATGGGGAGATACACTATCGGCTGTTATTGGCCTATCGGCATTTGGGAGAGGAGGAGCGGGCGAAACAGATTGCGGAGTGGATTCGGCGCTATCGGCCTAAAAGCCGCTATGCACAACGGCTGGCGACGACAGAACCAACGCAGGCCAAAGAGGAGGCATCAGGAGGGTGAGCCGCAGGGCGAACACGGCTCCTCCTCCCGCTGCTGTTTGCCGTCGCGTGTTGCATTACGACTCCACACTTCTCTGCAAAAGGCCGTGAGTTTCATGAGGGCGCTGCGTTGCTCCGCATTTATCTCTGTCGCGCTTGTCAGCGCCAACTCCAGCAGCCCCAAGGCCTCTTCTTCGGTTAAATAGAGCGCTTTCTCTTCCTGTTCCATTCCTTACCTCAACATCCTTCAGTACTAACCACAACAGCAGATTCAACCTCTGTTGTTCCACATTTTGCTCGTTTCTTAACTGCATAGACGAAAGCGCTCCAAAATTGTTTCGTAGTGTGAAAAATTTTACAGCATCAGGCCTCCTTCGGGAACGTAGCCACGCAGAAATCGTGCGGTCTCCTCCAACTCCTTCAGCAGCTGTGCCTCCGTTTTTGTGGAGCCGGGGATGATCTCGGCCACAAGCCACTGTTTGGTCGCCCTCGGAAGCACTTGGGCCAGCGGATTTTGCTCGTATTCGGCATGACTCTGTCTCAGGGCCTCCAGCACCTTTTCCATGCGAATGTGGCCGCGCCGATTGTACTCCTCCGTAAAGGGCCAGTGATGCGAGGCGTCGGGGGTGGTTTGCTGCAGATGGATGACGGCACAGGTTGCGCCGAACCGACGTATCCATTCGGTATAATCGAGGTCAGGGCCGGAAAGGCCGTAGTGCATGCCCGCCTGATGGCCTACGTCTAGGGTGAGCAGCACGGGCAGGGCATCGCCCCTATCGCGATTGACCTCGATAAGAAAACGTTCCCCCTCCTCCAGCGTCCACGGCTTTTCGCTGGGAATGTACATCTGCTCCTGCATCAGCGCGCGCAGGCCGCTAGAGCGCAGCTGTTGGGCTAACTCACGAAACGTTTGATGCAGTCGGGCCGTGGCCTCTTGCGTGCGCCTTGGGTCGGCCAGCACCTCGCAGGAGAAGGCATCCCAGTGGCCTCCTAGCAGATCGGTTCCCAATGTAACCGCGATCTCGGCGGCGGCCTCTATCCACTCCTTCATGCGCCGGCGGGGGCGAGGGTCGCTGTGAGAGAGGCCGTGAAAACGGTGTGTCGCCACGCCCGTATAGAGGTCGCAGATGGTGACTCCGTAACGCGCGGCAGCCTCTCGCGCCGCCTGGGCCCGATCTAGCTGAAACTGCCGGTCGCCCGAGAAAAAGGGGTCTATAACATCGGCACAAAAGGAGTGGGCGGCGAAACCACACTCTCGTGTAAGCCGCATCCAGTTCTCCGGCTCCTCCCAGCGGCGGGTTAAAAACGCTCCGTTAATTCCGATTTCCACAACCACATTCAGATGATCGCCCATAGCTCCTCCTACAAAAATTCCTCGACATATTTGGACACCCTAGCCGTCGGTTCCTGCCTCTTCATAAATTTGCGGCCTGAGGCCCTCAACCTTTAGGCGGGGCAGAGAAGCCTCCTCCTTTCTAGGAGCACAGGTGTCTGTTTCCCACCCATGCCGCTGAGACAGGCTCGATTCTCGTTTCGTCAAGGCCGATACAGGGGTCCCCAGAAAATCTTGCGATTTTCTGGGGTAGGGCGCCCTTCCCCTCAGCGCCTTTTACCTCAGCGAGAATGAAATGCGAAGACCTCTCCGCTTCGCTTCGAGGTGACATGGGGTGTCGAGACCCTTCCCCTTCAAAGAACGCGCTCTTCCCCTCTCCTCATTGGGCCGAGGGGCACCTCAGCGGCCTGTTTTATTCTCTTAAGCTCCTATCTCTCAGGCCGCTGCTTCGCCGTGCGCTAGCACCTCCCGAATCGGGGGAAAGGCTGGGATAGGGGGCGAGCAAAGCTGGCTTACTCCACGAGTTGGCTCTAGAGCCGCGAAGCCAGCAGTTTCTACAGCCCCACCCCTACCCTTCCCCTCAAGGCCGGTTTCACGCACACGGTAGGCTGTAGGGGTAGGCCTTGTGCCTACCCATTTCAGACGCTAGTTGCAGCGTAGGGATAGGCCTTATGCCCGCCCTACAGCGAGAAGCCGCCGGGCTTTAGACCAGGCGGAGTGTCATAAAGGTTTTTAGATGGGTTCTGTCGTACTATGTTGTAGACCACGGACATACTTTGAGGGGAAGCGCCGATGCGACTATCCGGCCTGAAGGTAAAGACGGTTGAACGGATTGTAGTTCACGTGCCGTTCACCCCGCGGTGCCAGGTTTGGAACCAGCGGGAGGTTTGGCAATGGGGCATTAGCGAGGTCATTCGTGTAACCACCAACGTGCGCGGGTTGGTAGGTTTCGGGGAGACGCTGCTGCACTACACGTGGGGGCGCGTATCGGAAGAGGCCGTTCAGGGCGTAATCGGCCGCAACCCGGCGGAGCTTTTGGGCGACGATAGGCTTGGGGCCGGACTGCAGATGGCTCTTTACGATGTGGTGGGGAAGGCCTTAGAGGTGCCTCTCTATCGGCTACTGAACCTACCGAAGGTTCGGGATTGGTGCCCCATAAGCTGGTGGAATATTGACATGTCGCCGGAGGCTCTGGCCGAGGAGGCGAAAGAGGCCGTGGCGCACGGTTACACCTCCTACAAAATTAAGGCAAGGCCTTGGTGGGACATCTACGCCCAGGTCGAGGCCATAAGTCGCGTTACTCCCCCCAGTTTCAAGCTCGATTTGGACTGGAATCAGATGCTACTTACCGCCGGCAACGCAGGGCCGGTGCTCTCTCAACTCGACCGTTATGGGCGCGTAGCCATCTACGAATCGCCCATTTTCCAGCGCGACGTGGAGGGCAATCGGCATTTACGCACGCTGACCACGCGGCCTATCGCCCTCCATTTCGGCGAGCCGCCCTTTCCCACCGTCGCACGTTGTGGCGTGTGCGACGGCTTCGTGGTAAGTGGAGGCATCGCCTCCATTCTGCGCCAGGCTGCCCTAGCCGACGCCTTCGAGATGCCGTTTTGGTTGCAGATGGTGGGCACCGGTCTCACCACGGCGCTTTCGCTGCACTTAGGGGCTGTGTTAAAGCGGGCGGTATGGCCGGCGGTGAACTGCCTCAATAACTTTGCGGACGATCTACTGCAAAACGCTCTTGAGATTGTGGGCGGTTATGCACGCGTGCCGGAGGGGCCCGGGCTGGGGGTTGAGGTAGATGAGGAGGCCCTGACACGCTATCGGATGCGTCCACCCCATGCTCTTCCGCGTCCACGGCTTCTTTTGCAGGTGGTGTGGCCTCAGGGATTTGCAATGTGGTATCGGGACATGCAGCAGTGTTGGGACGATTTTTTGGCCGGCAACCAGCCTGTTCAGGAGCGCGGCGTGCGTATGGAGACACTGGCCGACGACGGCTCGAAAGAGTGGGCGGAGCTGTTCCAGCGCTTACAGCGGGGGCCGATACGCACGAAGGAAGATGCACACATGGCCTAGGCAGCGCGCATGTATGCGCCGTGTTCTCATCCGGCCGCAAAGCGTTTTCCCGTCTAAATCGTTAACGTAACCGCTCCCATTCCGGCCTACCAACATGTTAGCGTTTTTTTGTCCGCACACGCATAGATTTCGCATTTCATTTGTCTTCACTTATGTAGTTCTCAATACACTCCGGCGCAGACATCTTATCCTTTTTTTTGGAGGCCGATACGCCAGGCTTGAAAGGCCGCAGAAGGGAGGAAGGATCAATCCAACAGGCTGAACGGAGTAAGCATTGACGACTATCAAGAGGTGGCGATGCTGGTGATAATAGATTGTTACGAGCTGCATTCTTCCTCTGCCATACTCGATGCTTCTTCTCAGAAAGTATTTGATGCCAATCATTTGCTACCAATATCCCTAGCAATGTCGGAGCTTGAGAAGCTCCAACAACGGCGGGATTTTTGGAATACAGCACATAGGTCAAGATCAGTGCGAGAGCAAGTAAAAGTAGATTAACAATCGGCTTCTTCCTCTCAGGCAGGTTTTTGTATCCCCTCGTCCAACAGATGATGAAGGAAGAAAGGGCGCAAAGAGAGCAGAAAGTTATATATTCTCGTGTTAGCATTCAGACCCCCTCCATGAAGGCATCATCACAGGCAGCTAGGGCACCTATAGTAGCAAGCCCATAAACATAAGCACTTCCCACTGCAACGCTAGCTGGTCCTAGTATTGTTAATGTAATCCCATATTTCTCAGCGCTACTTACAAAAATGTTAACTAACCCTGAAACCACATCTAGCTGTATTGCTTTCCAACCCATACTGCTTGGGAGACCTAAGAAAGCAACGTTAAACGCCGCAACTGCAAGCAACGCTAAAATTTGAACCGCATTTACAGCCTGTATTGGCATTTCAACGATCAAAGGATCACTGACTTCGGGCTCACTGTCTTCAGGCAGCTCAATGTTTGCAGCCCCCCATAAAAATCCATAAACTGCTACTATCCAGGAGGCAATGGCGAGCATCCACCCTACTGTGAGCCAATTCGTAGCAGCGTCTTTGCCGCTTCGGTCTTGTAAGTTTATGGAGTTACTATCACAATACACGAACCAGTTCGCTCCATCCCTTCCAGGGTCTTCACTGAGAAACCTGCCCAGCACAGGGTCCATGTAACGCGCCCTCATATAAATCAAACCCGTGTTCCCTTCGCTCTCATGGCCTAAACTCCCCATATACTTCTGGCTGCTGCTCCCTGACTGACCACTCCGCACCAAACCATACACATCGTACTTCCTGGCTGCTATAATATTCCAACCTATCTCCGCTATCCGGCTCATTTGGCAAAAACCCCAATCGGTGCTTGCTCCCCTACGGCTCTCCCTGCGACTCTGCCTCTCCATAGGCACACAACAGCTCCGA
>NZ_DATGLN010000044.1:0-8003 GCF_035294165.1 Chthonomonas sp. | reverse complement strand
GGAGGTGGTACCGTTCCAGAGGAGGGTATCGTTTTGGGCAAAGCCGGTGCCCACAAGGGTTAGCTGCAGGTCTCCCGAACCGGCAGCCACACTGGCAGGAGCCACAGAAAGCAACTGCGGGCCGATCCGAAAGAGGGTTCCATGGGTATCCCCTAGAGAACCAGCATCTCCTCCATAACTACTTAGTCCATACAAATTACCATCACGGCCCTGGATCAAGGCTTTTACGGACTGGGCATCATAGTCGGCACCGTAGTAGCCCTCACCGAAGTTGTGCAGTACGTGGAAGTTGGAACCATCGGGGTTGATCTTGAACACTACTCCCCATCCACCACCGCCCTCAATGGTCGTTCCATACAAGGCTCCGATGGAGCCTTGTATAAGACCTATTTGAGGACTATTACCGTCACCTCCTTGTGTAAAGGCATGGAGTACCGTAAAGCCGGTACCATCGGGGTTGATTTTGAAAATCACTCCACCCCCGTAGGCGCCTCCATGAGAGGTTGTTCCGTATAACGCCCCATCCTTGCCTTGAAGGAGAGAAGCTGAGGGATAGGCGCCGTCGTCGTTGATATAGGGATTGTACCACGGGCCGGACGTTGCAGAAAAGGTGTGAAGTACTCTAAAACCCGTCCCGTCCGAGTTCAATTTAAATATTACCCCGGTGCCGTTGGTGCCGCCTGCGATGGTTGTGCCATAGAGGGCGCCGTCTCTTCCTTGGATGAGACCTCCAACCGGATTGGAGCCATCCAGAGGATTGCCGTATTGGTCGGTCATGGTGTCAAAAAGATGCAGCACCTGGAAGTTGGAGCCATCAGGTTTTACCTTGTAAACCACCCCATCCCCCAGCACATAGGGAATTCCGGTACCTCCATAACCGCCATACGAGGTTGTTCCATAGAGGTAACCATCGGCCCCTTGAATAACACCAGCTTGGGGATGGGTACCGTCCACTAAGTGGCCATGTCCATCATCTGATGAGCCGAAAACATGCAACACCTGAAAACCCGTACCATCTCGATTGACTTTGAAAAGAACACCATTGTCACGAGAGGTATTGTAGCCACCTCCTGGCTGGGGGTGGTAAATCAGAGGGCCACCATAGCTCGTCGTTCCATACAAGGCCCCGTCACTACCCTGTATGACACCGGCGAGGGGATGAGCTCCGTCATCGTTGGTATAGTTGGTAAAACCGCTATAGCGGGAGAAACTATGGATAAGCTGGAAGTTGGAACCGTCGGGGTTAACCCGAAAGACCACTCCTACTCCTGCTGCGCCTCCGCCAGCAGTCGTTCCATACAGCATTCCATCGCTCCCTTGAATGAGGGCAGTGATGTGAGACTCACCATCAATTCCTTCTAACCCATCACGGCTCAAAAACCGATAGAGTACTTGAAAACCGGTGCCATCTGGCTTCAAACGGTAGATAACCCCTGTACTCGCCTCTATACCTCCACCTATGGTTGTGCTGTAAAGCAGACCGTCTCTGCCTAAAGTCAGGGGAGCATTTGGAGTAGCGCCATCATAAGGGTCATAGAATTTGTAGATCACCTGGAAGTTGGAGCCATCGGGGTTAACTTTGAACACCACACCATTCCAATAGACGCTTCCAGTAGCTCTTATAGTCGTCCCATACAAAGCTCCATCTGAACCTTGTATGACACCGGCATAGGGCCCGCCACCGTCATTGCCACTGAAGTTATGGAGCACCTGGAAGTTGGAGCCATTAGGGTTGACCTTGAACACAACGCCCTGCCCATTGGCGCTATCTCTAGCCGTCCCATACAAGGCCCCATCGCTACCCTGTATAACACCGGCAAAGGGATGGGCTCCGTCATTCCCTCCGGTGAAGTTATGGAGCACCTGGAAGGAGCCATCGGGGTTAACTTTGAACACCACACCATTCCCATTGACGCCTCCAAAGAGGGTCGTCCCATACAAAGCTCCATCTGAACCTTGTATAACACGGGCATAGGGACTGCTACCGTCATTGCCACTGAAGTTATGGAGCACCTGGAAGTTAGAGCCATCGGGGTTAACTTTGAACACCACACCATTCCCATAGGCACCTCCGTGACTAGCCGTCCCATACAAAGCTCCATCATTACCCTGTATGACACCGGCTACGGGAGTGGCGCCATCTCTACCGCCGGTAAAGTGATGGATCACCTGCAAATAGAGGCCGTCCGGGCTTATCCGATAGATGACCCCACCATCGTAGGTACCTCCATTTTGTGTCGTTCCATACAGATATCCATCCGAACCCTGCAGCAGAAGGCCGGTAGGAAGGGCACCATCTGTGTTTCCGTACTGCCCATTGTGCCACCCTTGTCTCGAAAAACTATGGAGAATTGTGTAGCTACTTCCGTCAGGATTGATGCGGTAAACAATCCCTCTACGAGAGCTACCACCATCGCTGGTTGTACCGTAAAAGGCTCCATCACTACCCTCTATCACTCCGCCAGAGGGAGTGAACCCATCTTCCGTTCCGAAAGCGTGGAGAATAACGGTGGGTTCTGGAGGGCTGTTTTGAGCCTGAACTGCTCCTAGGCCGCTTCCCCACACCAAGGCCTCTAGGAAGAGGCTAGAAATCCAAAAAGTTAAGCCTTTCCCGTTTGCGTTCCCAAAGTTGAAGCGCCTCATAAAGCGTTTCCTCCTTGATGAAATCGTGTTTTAGAGAAAGACTAAGAGCAAAGCCGTCATGTGACAGACGGACATACACTTCCATAGATTCCTATTGCAATTTCCGTGCCAATTTAGCGGTTTTACAGGTTATTTTTAGAGGGTTTTTGCGTTCTTTGCTGTTTAGATGGACACTCTCTGGGTTTTAGAGCAAGCTAGCAGAATGAGCTTATCTTGTTCGCCCCCTATCCCGTCCTTTCCGTCTTGCAGACAGCAACGCAGCGGCCAGCGAGATAGACGATCACGGGAACTGTGCTGGCCGCAAAGGCGCCGTCCGCGAGGACGCCCACCGCGAGGTGCCACTCTCCCGAATCGGGGGAGGGGGAGGGCATCGGCCTTGAGGGGCGGGGGGGTGGGGGCCTTAAGAGGCCGAAGTGAGAAAGCCTACCGTAGAAGCCATTTGGCCAAACCCATCTTCGGTAGGTCGGGAACCGGCAAGGCGCAGGGCAAACCCTCCTGATTGCAAATGACGCGCGCGGCCAGATAACCGCTTCGGGCAGCGCCTTCCATGGTGGAGGGCCAACCGGTTTGCGTCCACTCTCCGGCAACGACCAAATTGGAGAGAGGGCTTTTCTGTGGCGGCCGCATCGCTTCTACTCCGGGTACCGGAGAGAGGGTGGCTTTGGGCCAACGCACCAACGTCCAATGCACAAGTTGCGCCTCCGCCACGTCCGGCAGGCAGGCGGTAAGTTCCTCTAAAAGCAGCGATTTTAGGTGCTCCTTCTCTACGGCCTCATAGGAGTAAGAGGCGCTGATCACCACGCTGAGGCAGGAGCCTTGTTTGGGGTCTTTACCGAGATTGAGGGAGCGATGGAAAATCCATTCGATGCGCCGATCCAGCACGGCAACGGCCTTCGGGCAAACGATGGGCCGATCAAACCAAAAATGCGCTCCTAAAATGGGTGCAAGAGGAATCTGGAGCGCCCTTTGCCAATAGGGATCGCTTTCGATCACCTCCTTCGGAAGCAGGTGTTCGAGAAGGTCGCACTGAACTGCCAAAACGTACCAGTCGGCACGCAGGCGCTCACCATCTGCCAGCACAACCTCTTGAACGCAATTGCCCTCGACCTCCAATCTTTTAACAGTCGTCCTTGTGCGCACGCAGCCCCCTCGCTGCCGAAGGGTGTTTAGTGTCGGCTCGGTGTAAAGCGAGGCGAGGGGAACTTTGGGAATGCCAAAATGGAACGCCTGAGGATGCGCCAAAAACCCCGTCTGAAAAAGGAAGAAAGCATGCGCACACGAAATGCGCTCTAACTCCTCATTGCAGGCGCTTACGAGAATGGGGCGCCAGAACCGCCGAATTGCGGTGGGGGGTTGGTTCACCGAGGCAAGCCAACTTGCGAAGCTCTGTTGTTCCCACGCGGCATGGCGCGGGTTGGTTCGCATGATTTTCAGAAGGGCATGGGCAATGCCAAGCTTATCGCGCAGGGAGAGCGCGCGGAACCGAAGGAAGGAGGGCAAGGTGTGCAGCGGGGCCGGGAGGGGGCTGCCGCGCAGAACGGAGCGCCGGCCATTCGGCTCCAAAAACTCCAGCGTGTCGCAGTAATCTATCTGATGATGCACCCCAAGGCGCTCAAGGAGATCGGCCAGGTTCGTGCAGCACCGCATGGTGCCATGCTGGCATTCATCCACCCGTTCGCCCACGATAGGATCTAAGAAAGAGGAGGCTCGACCACCTAGCAACGGGCGTTTTTCCAGCAGCAGCACCCGAAAGCCGGCATCGGCCAGCGCGACGGAGGCCGCAATACCGGCTACCCCTCCGCCAACAACCAGAACCGATTTTGCCCGATCCTGTGCCGAGCCACTATCGTCCAACCGAGGCCTCCTCAACATCTCTATCTGCGAACTACGTTCATTATGCACCAAATAGCGGCTTGCTGCGCGATTCGGCGTCGTTCCTCCTCACGGCAAACGGCCTCACCTTCATTTCCTTAAAAGGTTCTTTCCGCTTTTGGCGGGCGTCTCTCTATTTATTTTGCTAGAGGGGATGCAGCATCGTCTCGAATCCCGAGAGGAAACGAGCGATCCTGAAAAACCCGCCGTACAATGTACGCGCCAGACAAAAGGCTGGCCAACATAAAATCAATCTACAAAGGTCACGAGGAGTGGCCGGAAGGAGAACAGAGTATGGAGAACAAGGAAAACCGATCGGGCCAAGACAAAGAGTTCCAACAGAGCCGTGCAGACGCTCCGCAGGAAAGCGCGAGCACACCGACGAAGGAAAGGACTCTGCCGCAGGCAGTTGAAGAGCTGCTTAAAAGGTTGAAGCGCGTTGACAAGCAGCAGGTACAGGCGCTTCAGAGTTGGCTCTCTAGGCGTTACGCCGGTTCTGGGATGCTTTGGCATCTACGGCACAACACACCCGAATATATTGCCTACAGGCGTGCCGCCCTGCGCTTTTGGAGATGTAGGGGTCTTATGCCCCTTATCTATGTTGAAGACCAGCCCGTTCGGCTCGTATGGAAGTGTGTAAGGGACTCAGGCTACTACAATCTCTACTATGGCCGTCGCGGGGCTCCGTATGCGCTTGGTCGCTGGTACTGATACGATCAGGACATTCCGCCCTGTGCCTGCGCGGGGCCTTATGGGGCGGCAAGAGATTGGAGCACCCCCAATGACTACCTGCTCGCCATAGGAGCTGAACCTCGTTATCTCTGTCCTAGAACCGCCTATGGCAGAGACGGCGTTTTTCTGGTGCCGCAAGGCATCCCGCTTGCCGTTTACAAAATAGAGTACAAGGGGGCAGAGGAGCTTTTACTGCATGAGTTGTGCAGCATCATCACTCCCGACCCACTTTCCTACGTTTCGGATATAGAGTCGTAGCGTTTGTAGGACTGCCTATCGGCAGGGCATCGCTCCTGCTGCGTATTTTGGTTTCCCCCACCTGCCTAAGGCAAGTGGGGGGTCCCTCGCCAAAGATATAGCCGTACTCAGAAACAAGATTTTGAATAGCTCACAAAGAGGCGTCAATCAGAGAAACCCGTCAGCAGAATTCTCCCTACAGATCACCCATCTCCCAATTCTCGGAGATAGAGTTCTAGAAACTTGCCGTTCTCATAGAGTTGAAAAGTTTGGTACAATATTAGTAGGGAGTTATTCCTTCCTATTCTCTTGAAACATAGCAAACTCGTGCTCTTTTGGATGACATTATGGGAATTTCGGAACCGATTAAAGAACAACATTCTGCCGCGGTGTCGCGGCGGGTGGCCATCGGCATGTTTTTGGCCCTCGTGGGAGGGGTGCCCCTAGCGCGCTGGCTGAGCCGTCGAGGAGGCGATATCTCTGTGGAGGGCGCTTCCATGCGCTTGCCCCGTGCCCTCTCGCCCCAAACATCGCTCCAACGCTACGGTTTTTATCTCACCGAGTGTGCCCAACAGTGCGGCATCCACTTCGTGCATCAAGCTCCACAGTTCGACCCAAAGCTCAACAACATCATGCCCGAAGTGGCCTCCTTCGGAGCCTCGGTCTCCATTGTGGATTTCGATAGGGACGGCTGGGCCGATATTTTTGTGACCAATAGTGGGGTTGGCACCCAGTGTGCTCTCTATCGCAACAACCATGATGGCACCTTTACCGATGTTACCGAAGAGGTGGGCCTAAGCGATCTCAATGCCCCAGGAACGGGTGTCTGCCAAGGGGCCGTGTGGGGCGACTACGATAACGATGGCTATGAAGACCTGCTGGTCTACAAGTGGAGCGGCCCCACCCTCCTGTTTCATAACGAAGGAGGCAAGCGCTTCACCAATGTAACGGCCAGCAGTGGGCTACCCGCAAAGGCCAATATCTCCAACGCTATCTGGCTCGACTATAACAACGATGGCAAAATTGACCTTCTTCTGTGCGGCTATTTCCCAGACGATATAGACCTGTTTCACCTTACCACCACCAAGATCATGACGAACAACTTCGAGTACGGTAGCAATGGGGGCCGCCTCTATCTTCTGGAGAACTTGGGCGGTGGGCGTTTTGAGGACGTTACCGAGCCGATGGGCCTAGGCGGGCGCTACTGGGCGTTGGCCGCCGCCGCCGCCGACCTGTGCGGCAACGGCTATCCCGATATCGTGATCGCCGGAGACTATGGGGCCTCGCTCTTCTTCTATAACGACCGTGGGAGACGATTCATCCCCATCGCGAAAAGCGCCATCTACTCGTTTACCGAAGGCCCTAAAAGCGGCATGAACGTGAGCTTCGGCGATATTCTTAATCAGGGAAGGCCCTGCATCTACATCAGCAATATCTCGGAACCCGGCGAGCTTATGCAGGGTAATAACCTGTGGGTGCCGCGACCAGGCACGACAGGGCAGGCGATTAGGTACGACGAGATGGGGGCCGAGATGGGAGTGGCCATGGGGGGCTGGAGCTTTGGGGCGCAGTTCGGCGACCTCAATAACGACGGCTACCTCGACCTCTATCTTACCAACGGCTTCTATTCGGGAAAACGTGACCAAAGCTACTGGCACGAATTTAATAAGGTGGCAGGAGCCAATAGCGCCATTATCTCGGATGCGGCCAACTGGCCGGCCATGAACGGGCGAAGCCTCTCCGGCTATGAAAAGAAGTGCGTCTGGCTTGGTGATGGCACCGGCCACTTTACCGAGGTGGCTCAACAGGTTGGAGCTACCGACCTCTATGATGGACGGGCTGTGGCCTTGGCCGACCTGTGGAATAATGGGGCGCTTGATGTCATTGTGGCAAATCAGCGCGGTCCGCTGCTGATCTATCGCAACACTGTAGACCCCAAGAATAGGTGGATTGAGTTTCATTTGGAGGGCACGCGAAGCAACCGCAGCGCCATCGGCGCCGCAGTTACCCTGTATTGGAACCATCAGCAACAGCTACAGTTTGTGCTGGGAGGGTGTGGATTCGCGGCGGAGAACCAACGCCGTCTTCATTTTGGACTTGGCCCCGATCCCCAGATCGAAAAACTGGTGATCCGATGGCCCTCAGGCGTTATTCAGACGCTCCCAGCCTCTTCTCTCAAGATCAACGCGATCAACAACATTAAGGAGCCATAGTCATTATGAGCAATCTTGTTTTATTTAAAAATGCGGTCGAACGAGTGCGGCCGAAAGGCCTTGGCTTACGAATCGATCAACGCTACATTGCGCCCCTACTCGTTACCTTCATTCTCTTGATGGCGCAACTCTCCGCGCGGGTTCTCGTGAATCCGTTCTACACGTTGGCAGCCATTCTTACCAGCATGGCGACCGAGTTGGTGCTAGGCCGACTCACCTATGGCAAATGGCCAAACCTTGCCAGCGCCTATGTCAGCGGCATTAGCGTGGGCATTCTGCTGCGTTCGGATTTCGTTTGGCCCTACA
>NZ_DATGLN010000043.1:0-19788 GCF_035294165.1 Chthonomonas sp. | reverse complement strand
GCGTTTCTGCTCGGAGGGGAGTTTCAGCACGCCTCTGCATCGCCTTGCACCACCCGGCGACTCTCTGAAGCGAGAGCTTCGTGCCTACTGGCCTCGTCATCGCATTGCTTACTCAATTGTCAATCTGAATTATTGGCAAGTTACATCTAGTTTACCACGTAGAAGCAAGGTGTGTCAAGCCTTGCTAAAAAATTTTTTTAGAACGCCTCCTCCAAAACGGCGTGCAGCATGGGGACCAGCTGTTTCTTACGCGACACCATATCCTCTAGGTCGAACTCCCCTTCCGCCACACGGGTAAAGGGCAGTGCGGTGAGAATCCACGGCTCTCCTCGGCACAAAAGGTGGCTGCGACCGGTAACAATGTCGGTGACCATAAGACCGATGAGGGCCAACCCCTCACGCTCACGCCGCTCTTCCAACGCCTGCAACAGCTCCTCGCGACGTTGCGCCAGACTCTCCATACCGGTCACCTCTACCTGTCCTATTGAGACGGCCACCCCTCCCATCTGATAGCTCTTGCGGTCGCCATCCAGAATCTCGTCGGCGCTGCGCTCGGTAAGCCCAGGAGCGGCGTGGAGTAGCTCCTGCCCGTAGGCCTCAATCTCGACTTTGGCCAGCTGTGCCAACCACTCTGCGGCGGCCCGATCGCGCTCGGTGGTCGTTGGAGAGCGCAAAACCAGCGTGTCGGAGAGAATACCGCTCAGCATCATGCCGGCCAACCCCTCCGGCGGCTCCAGTTTATGGGCTTGGCACTGCTCGGTGATAAGGGTGCAGGTACTGCCCACGGGGTCCACCCAAAAAGGAATGGGAGCAGCTGTGGGCGGATTTCCGAGCCGATGGTGGTCAAGAACCCCCACGATCTCGGCCTCTTCGGCATCGGCCACCGCCTGGGAAAGCTCGTTGTGGTCTACGAGTATCAGGCGCGCTCGCGGCGGTTGAAGAATGCGGCTGCGTGTGGCAACCCCCACATAACGCCCTGTTTCAGAGACAACCAGAAAATCGTCCGTCTCACTGCGCAGAAGTTGGTTGCGATAGTCACTAATACGGTCACTTACACGAAACACCACCGGGGTCTCGGCGATGGAAATACAGGGTTGCGCAAGCATCGCCGTCACGTTCATCGGGGCCATATAGGCCCTTGCCAGCGCCAGGGAGGTCACCACACCAACCGGTTTCCCTTCGGGGTCTACAACCGGCACAATACGATCGCCCTCCGCTACCCGCGCCATGGCGGCCGGCAGCGGAGCGTCCGGTGCCACCACCCCCTGATGACGTGCACAATGGCCAAAGGTAGGAGCGACCCCCGTTAGCAGTAGGGGCGGGGTCATGGAGAAGCGATTGAGGGCGAAAAGGGCCTGCTCGCCCGGTTGCCCAGCCCGCGCAGGCGTCACTTTTTTCCCGATTTGGTTTAAGAACCAGGCATAGCCCAACGCCGAGGCGATGGCATCGGTATCGGGCCGCTGATGCCCTATTACATAGGTCACTTCGGGGTCCCAACGGTCACCCCGCTCTTTTATATGGGCGCGTTGCGCCGCATCTTGCACTTGAACCATCCTGGGTTGTCACTCCTTAACCTGCCAGCTCGCACAAGACGGTAATGTTTATGCCCTCGTGGTGAGGAGGCGTTCAATGGCCTCGGCCACTCCATCCTCTTGGACGTTGGCGGTTGTCCAATCGGCCACCGCCTGCACTTCCGCAGGCGCATCGCCCATGGCAACGCCGATGCCCGCCCACTCAAGCAACTCGATATCGTTCATATGATCGCCAATCGCCATGCACTCCTGAGAGCTAATTCCCAGCCGCCTGGCCACCCGCTCTGCGCCTGAACGCTTATTCACCCCCGCCGCGAATATCTCGACGCCCCACATCGTGTGGGTACCCGACTGAATTACGGAGAAATCTTCTGAAAGCACCTCGCGCATCGCCTTCACCAAGGCTTGCATCGCCTCTGCTGCCCCAAAGGCAGCCACCGAAACCGGCACAAACGGCAGCTCGGATAAAATAGACGCATAAGGTCTATAGCGCGGTGGGGTGGCGAAGGCCCCCACAGGCAGATCGGGATGATAAAGCACACGAGACTCCTCTAGAAGAGGGCGAAAGGCCGGCTCGTAGACATAGACCTGCTCCCCAGCCTCCACCAATATGCGGGCTACCTCCAAAGCAAGCGCCGGCTCCAGAAGCCGCCGATGTATAAGTGTCTCCGTTTGCGTTTCAATGGCAACTGCGCCATTAGATACAATAAGATAGTCCGAGGGTCGCCAAAGCTGCGCTGCCACCGGCTCTGCCGTATAGCGGGTGCGTCCTGTGCAGAGGCCGATGCGTATGCCCTGCTCTTGGGCTTTGGCAACGGCCCTTAGCACCGCCTCCGATATTCGGTTGTCCGTCCCCACCAAGGTGCCGTCTATATCCAGAAACAGCGCACGAATGTTTGACGACGGCCCCTTCTGCATGGCTCTATTATACCCCGTAATCCGACTTTTTCAAGGAACTGTGAAAAATTTCACAGGGAGCCGCCTTTTGCATAGAGAGAGGCATCTGTTTTGGTGTATACTGAAACCAACCAGATCGGCAGCGGCTATTATCAAAAGGAGGATCACCAAAGGCTATTATGAATATCATTGTTCTTGGCTGTGGTCGCGTAGGTTCAACCTTCGCCCGCCTCATGTACCACGACCACCACCGTGTAACAGTTATTGACCTGCAAAATGAGGCGTTTCGCCGTCTCGGAACGCGCTTTAAGGGAGAACGTATTATCGGCAACGGCATTGATGAGGACGTTCTTCGCAAAGCCGGCATAGAGAACTGTGATGTCTTCGTGGCCGCAACCCAAGGCGATAACCGCAACATTATGGCCGCCCAGATCGCTAAGGTGGTCTTTAAAGTGCCCACCGTCATCGCGCGAATCTACGACCCCATCCGTGCCGACCGCTATCGCCAGATGGGCATTGTCACCATCTGCCCCACAACCATCGTTTCGGGGCTGCTGCGCGACTTTGTAAATACCAACACCTGGGGGCTGGCAAAAGACTACTCGGCCGAGTATGTAGAGCTGAATGTATAAACCTTAACTTGACTTTTTAGGAAAGAACACCAATGTACGTGATCATCGTAGGGGGTGGAAATATCGGCTACTACCTCGCAAAAACCCTTGCAGCCGAGCACCATGAGGTGCTATTGCTAGAAAAAGATCGCATTCGTTATCAAACCATTTCCGCCGAGCTGGGCGAGTTGGTGATGCAAGGCGACGGGTGTGAGGTCGCCATCCAACGACAGGCGGGCTTTGGAAGGGCCGATGTGGTTGTAGCCGTCACCGGCAGCGACGACGACAACCTCGTGGTGTGCCAAATGGCCAAAATGGAACATAACGTTCCGCGAACCATTTCGCGCGTTAACGACCCAAGAAACGAGGCCCTTTTCAAAACCCTCGGCATAGACGCCACCGTCAGCTCCACAAAAATCATCTACAACCTCATCGAACAAGAGGTTGGAGGAGGTGAAGTTATTCCGCTTGCCGCACTTAACCGTGGCAACATTGAGATAGTAGAGATCGAGATCGGCCCGAAGTCACCTGTGGTCGGCAAAACCATTCGTGACCTCGACCTGCCCACTCAAGCGCTCATCATCTCTTTGATTCGAGGAGAGCAAGCCATTTTGCCAACGGCCGATTCGACCCTTATGGAAGGAGATGGTGTTATCGCCCTGGTGACAGCCGATAAAGCACGCCAGCTTCGCGACCTGTTTGCAGAACCTTAGGCGGGACAAATGTGATGGATAACCAGCCTCATCCACCACGCGATGCCTGTACCTTTGCGGCGCACGCGCTCGCATATCGTCTTGGGCGCATGCTCTCCTACTTCGATGGAGTGTTGCACGGCAAAGACCCAGAAGCCGTGCATCAGATGCGTGTCTGGTCACGAAGAGCACGCGTGGTCTTTGAACTCTTTGCAAACTGCTTTGAAGAAAAAGACTTCAAGGAGCTAGACAAAGAGCTTCGCGGCATTACGAAAGCCTTGCGCGAAGCAAGAGACCTCGACGTGATGCTGGAACGCCTCCAACGAGAAGAAGAAAGCCTGCCCCCATCGCAACGCACCGGCATTCAGCAACTTTGTGAGCAACTGATACAACAACGCACCCAAAAGCAACGAGAAGTGGCTGAAACCTTAAAACGCTTCGAAGCACGGCGCGTGAAAGAGCAGTTTGAAAAACTGCTTGCCCCTTACGGAGCTACCATTCAGATTAAACCGGATCGAAAGAGACCGAAGAACGGACATGGCAAAGACGAACCAACCCCTCGCTAAACAACGCCCCATATCGGTGCCACAGGCGGCCGTTGTGGCGATTCGCCGCCACCTCGCCGAGGTCACACAACATGCTTCGGCCGTCCACCGACCCGAAGCCGTTCACGAACTTCATGAGTTGCGCATCGCCATTAAACATCTTCGGTACACTTTAGAGCTTTTTCTCGAGGCGCCGGAGATGGAAAGCGCCCTTTACCCCGCCGAGAAAAAGGGGCTAGAAGCGCTGCTTACCGACCTTCGCCACCTTCAAGAGCTGCTCGGCAACATCCACGATGCCGATGTCCTTATGCCCACCCTGCTCAAACAACTAGGTCGTTTGGTGCGTAAAGGCTACGACAAAGATGCCGACGGTGCTCCTATTATCGGTGTGCACCATGTAGACCTGGAAGGTTGCGAAGGTCTGGTCGCTCTCTGCCGTCGTATAAAGGAGCAACGGGCACAGCACTATGCCGAACTTTGCAAACTTTGGGAGCGCCCAGAAAGGCAAAAACTTTTCTCTGAACTTTCTGCGCTGCTTACCCGCCTTGAATCCGACCTCGCCCAGGCGCATGAGAGGTAGCCAGCCCCATGTCCCGCCAGAAACCCCACCAAGAACAGACCTCCTCCGGCCCTATTTTCGATCTGCATAGCATTCCTGGGCTTGGTCCCATTCGCGTTCGTGCTCTACAAAAAGCGGGTTTCGACAGTCTCGCCGCGCTCCAAAACAGCCCAGAAGAGAGGTTGGCCGCCATTCCCGGCATTGGGCCGATAAAAGCTCGTCAGATCAAAAACTATGTGGTACAGCTCCCTCCTATACCCTCCAAAACAGCAGAGTCTACGATTGCAAGCCCCTCTTCCGACCTTAGCTGGCTCCGCGTGGTCTCTCTTCCCCGTCAGGCCACACCTTCACAGCGGGCTGCGCGCGAGGCATTTCGGGAGATCGTGGCCATTCTTCTCGCCCCTGCCGCGCTATGCTATCGCCGCCGACTGCTACACGCACTGCTGCTCCTGCTTCAAGGCTGCACGCTTCTGCTGCAGCAGGCCCCTGCCGAAACAGCCGAAGCCGACGATACCAAACTGTTGCAACTGCAGAGCCTTTGCGGTCTGCTGCAACGCACCCTAGCCGACGCGGTAATCGAGGGATCGCGCGCCGGCATGGACAACAAAGCGCAGGCGCGGCTTGCACGCCAACTTCGCAAAATCGCAAAAGACCTCGGCTTCGAGCCAACCGCGCAGAGAGGACAAAAGAGATGACCGCTACCGCCCCTCGCATCGTCGCGGCCATAGATGTTGGCACCAACTCGGTAAAGATCATCGTCGTAGATGCCTCTGCCGACTGTGAACGTCTCCTCTACGAAAACACCCTTATCACTCGACTCGGAGAGGGCATGCAGGCTTACGGCATGCGCCTAAAAGAGGCGGCCATTCGACGCACCCTCGATGCCCTAGAGGAGTTGGTGCAGCAAGCTCGTGCCTACGGGGCCGAACAGATAGCCGCCGTGGGCACCGCCGCGCTGCGCGAGGCGCAAAACCGCGCCGAGTTTTTACAACGTGCTCAAGAGCGACTTGGGCTAACCATCGAGATCATATCGGGGCAAGAGGAGGCGCGTCTCTCGTATTTGGCCGTAAGGCGCGACCCTGTGTGGCGGGAAAGCCCTCATCTTACTGTGGTAGACATCGGTGGAGGCAGCACCGAGGTGATCGTCGGCGCCTCAGATGGCAAAAACATCGCTTTCCGTGTGAGTCTCGATATGGGAGCTGTTCGGCTTACGGAGCGTTTTTTGCGTTCCGATCCGCCCACCCTCGCTCAACTCGATGGAGCTAGTCGGGCCATTCGTGAGGCACTAGAACACCTGCCGGTAACCGTGCGGCATCGGCCCTGCACCCTGGTGGGGGTTGGCGGCACCATCGCCAACCTTGCTGCCATAGATAAAGGTGGAGTTCAGAGCGCCGA
Organism: Chthonomonas sp.; assembly: GCF_035294165.1. Taxonomy (GTDB): domain Bacteria; phylum Armatimonadota; class Chthonomonadetes; order Chthonomonadales; family Chthonomonadaceae; genus Chthonomonas. The sequence continues at coordinate 13,557 of NZ_DATGLN010000043.1, read as the reverse complement.
GGAACTGCACCACCACGTTATTCCGGTAACGCGACTGGAACAGATTCTGCGCCGACTCGCCACCCTGTCCATCGAAGAGAGAAAGACGGTTCCGGGGCTAGAGCCGGCACGTGCCGATATCATTGTGGCCGGAGCGCTTATCCTTTCGCTTCTCCTCTCTCACCTAGAGGCCGAACAGATAGCCGTAAGCATTCGCGGCCTTCGTTGGGGTTTGCTGTACGACCGTTTCTGCAATAAGGCATCACCGTAAGCATCCTGCATTGTAGCAAGGCCAATGCTTCGAGGTGGTCCTACCTGCAACGAAGCCACCTCTATCCACGCATATTAAGCCGAAATAGGATACTAAAGATCACCTCGACTAAACTAAAAGCAAACCCGATGATGCCCAAAATCGTCCATATCTGCTCTCGCCTGAAATAGTCGTCTATGCTTGCGTACTGATTATAGCGCCAAGCCAACTTATGGCCGTTCAGCCCCAGCCATATGCTGATGCCGATGCCGACCAGCGCCCCAATCCAGACGCCGACATTACCAAGCACAGCACCTAACACAGCACCCAATATCCCCTGGACAAAGACCAACCCGATGCCGGCTAACACCAGACCGTGGAAGAGCAGCCAAATGCAGCCGCAGCCGAAGGCGCCCCAGTTCCACTTCAACGCCTCTATCTCAGGAGGCACATCTGCCCGCATTCCCGACGTGTTGTTAAACGGCGTTATGCCGGACGGCTGATAGGTTACCTGCGATCCTCTCCCATAGATGGGGCCGGTGCCCGGCATCTGCGGCGACGCCCCCATCGTCGGCTGCGAGGACATTGGGGGCTGGGGCATCGTGGTAGGAAACCGCAGATCGCTCAAAGCGGAAGCGGGCAGCTGCTGGCCGGTCGAAGCATCCTCTAACATTGTGGTCGGCAGAATGCGGTTCTCGTTGATCCACTGCTGCAGAGTGGGAATGTCTGCCGGCCCGTAACGATTTCCATCTTGTGCAAGCACGTAGTACTGTGCCATGCGTTCCCTCCTTTATCTTGAGGCCGTCGTGCCTCCTGTTTCTACCATCCTACGATAGAAAACATCTGTTATACGATTCCCTACAATCGGCCAAGATTCCTTCTTCTTTCAAAGCGACTTTTGTGCAACTTCTTGCGTCTTTGGGTAAACTATGCAGAGATTTCGAGAATTTGCTGTTAGGAACTTTGGAGAGGGCGGTTTATGATCGATCGCTACACCACCCCGGAGATGCGAAGGCTTTGGAGCCGGGAAAACAAAACACGTCGCTGGCTTGATGTGGAGATAGCCGTTTGCGAAGGGCTAGAGCACTTTGGTCACATCCCTCCTGGAACTACCGAGAAGATACGTCAAAACGCCCGTTTCGATCTCGCCCGCATGGATGAACTGGAACAAGAGACTCGTCACGACGTGATGGCCTTTGTGAAAAACGTGGCAGAGAATCTGGGCGAGGAAGGGCGCTTTCTGCACTACGGCGTAACCTCTTACGACATTGTAGATACCGCACTGGCCCTGCTTCTAGGCGAGGCCTGTGATCAGATCATCGCACGCGCCAAAGCGCTCAATGAGGTGATACGGATGCGCGCTCGTGAACACAAGCACACGGTAATGATCGGGCGCACCCATGGCATTCACGCCGAACCCATCACGTTCGGCTTTAAGTTGGCCACCTGGCTCGACGAAATGAACAACAACATCGAGCGGCTCCATCAGGCCCGTGAGGCCGTGCGCGTGGGCAAGGTCTCCGGGGCGGTGGGCACGCACGCCAATATCGGCCCCGAAGTGGAACGTTATGTGTGTGAACGCCTCGGGCTAAAACCGGCCCCCATCTCCACTCAAATCATCGCTCGCGACCGCCATGCCCAGCTCATGGCCACGCTGGCCATCTTGGCCGGCTCTCTCGAGCGGTTCGCCACGGAGATACGCAACCTCGCTCGCACCGAGATTCGTGAGGTGCAAGAGTACTTTGCCCCAGGCCAAAAAGGCTCTTCGGCCATGCCTCATAAGCGCAACCCCTGGAACTGCGAAACCATCTGCGGCCTTGCGCGGGTGGTGCGCAGCAACCTCTTCCCGATTCTCGAATCGATGGCCACCTGGCACGAGCGCGACCTTACCAACAGCAGTGTGGAGCGCATCGTGCTGCCCGACACGACCACTTTGGTGGACTGGATGCTCCAGAAATTCGCGACGATATTGGAGAAACTGGAGGTCTACCCCGAGAACATGCGGCGCAACCTAGAGAAGATGGGCGGACTGGTGTTTTCTGAGCAGATCATGTTGGCTCTGATTGCGAAGGGCCTTTCGCGCGAAGAGGCCTATACGGTAGCTCAGCGCAACGCCGCACGCGCCTGGGCAGGCGAAGATTTTCGCCAGGCCATCGCCTCCGACCCCGACGTGCAAAAGCACCTTACCCCGCAAGAGATCGAAGAGGCCTTCAACTTGCAGCACCACCTTAAGAACCTAGAGCATACATTCCAAACCCTGGCGATCTAAGGTATTACAGGTGCCGCTCTAGGGCAAGCACAATATGCGCTTCCGGCTTTCGGCTCTTAAACCGCCGCGATGCTAATTTGTAGAAGGCGAAAGTTCAGCGGAAAGTTGTGAAGCCACAGCAACCGGAAAGCGAAGCGTCTCCATGGGGCGCAGTTGAGGCAGAAGCCGTAAAATGTGCCTCTCCGGCTTCTGGCCTTCAAGCAGCGGCAGCAACAACTTCTGCCCCATGGCGCGTGCAAGGGTGATGAAATCTACGTCGTGATAGGCATAGCCCTCACCGAACAGCAGGGGCATCTCTGTGCCTCCCTGCCCGGCCATTGCAAACTCGCCTGGCTGAAAGCCCAACCGCATGCTATGGCGTGCCAACGCCATCTCCACACCGTACCAGGTTCCTCGCCCTGCAGCCGAGACAGCCGCCGTAGGCCGCTCCTGTTCCGGCAAAGCTAACCAGCGCTCCATCAGCATTGCGGCCTCATGCTCTTCAGGTAAGCCCTGCCCAACAATGAAGCCCAGGAACGTTTGCGGCGGCTCCTCACCGAAAAGATCGTAAAACGCCTGTACATACCCTTTGAAAAGTTTTTGGGAGTAGACAAGACCATCGTCATAACCCAAATAGGCGATGCGGCGATGCCCCTTCGCTTTCAAAAACTCGAGCGCATGCCGCATCATAGCTTCATGATCGAAATCCGCTTGATACCACTGCGGGTGCGCCTCCTCAAAACGCCCCTTTACCACAAAAGGGATGCCTATCTCGGCAAACTGAGCCGCCGGCTTCTCAATGTCGCGCTCCAGCCCCCAAAGGATAACGGCATCGCACGTGCCCGGAGCCATTAACTTCGCGATATGGAGGGCGGCCTGCTCTTCGTTCAACACCACCTTCACAAGCAGGTCATAGTCTTTTTCCGCCACCACATCCGCCAAAGTCTCCACAATGGCGCTATAGCCGGCCGGCCCAAAGAACACGCATGCCACCACCTCTGTACGCCCCCGACGGAGGGCACGCGCCGCCGTGTTAGGCCGATAGTTCAGCTCACGAGCCAGCCGCAAAATGCGCTCCCGATTCTCAGGCGAAACCCACACACCAGGGCGATTATTTAACACGCCGGCAACCAGGCTCTGAGATAGATTCAAGCGCCTCGCGATCTCTTTTTGGGTTATACGCGCCACAGTCTCCTCCTCATCAACTTAACTCTTTATTTTATTATCCCGCAAACTCTCCTGTAAAGCCCGTTAGATGTGCCTCTGTAAGCCGCACCGGCACCAAACGCCCTATAAGCGAGTGCGGGCTGCGTGGGCTGCCGGGAGGCAAGGTGAAATGCACCAGCTTGAGCGTTCGTGTGTATCCACTCAGCTTGCTGGGGTCTTTACGACTAAACCCCTCTACCAGCACCTCCTGAACCTGCCCAACCTGCTGAGCGTTGATTTCACATGTAATACGGTTTTGCAAAGCGATGAGCCGGTTCAATCGCTCGATTTTTACCTCACGCGGCACCTGGTTCTCCATAGCTGCCGCCTTCGTGCCCGGGCGCGGGCTGTAGGCGAACATAAAGGCCGAATCAAACCGAATCTGCTCCACCACACGCAGTGTGTTTTCAAACTGCTGTTCCGTTTCCCCCGGATAGCCCAACATGAGATCGGTGGTAATCGCGATTCCGGGAACGCGAGCGCGGAGCTTCTCCACAATCTCACAAAACTGGCCTACCGTATAGCCTCGATGCATGTGTGCCAAGAGCGCATCATCGCCTACCTGCAGCGGTAGATGGACGTGCTCACACACATGTTCCAGTCTGGCGATGGCCTCGATAAGCTCGTCGCTGAAGTCCCGCGGATAGGGTGAGGTAAATCGAATGCGCTCAATGCCCGGGATGGCATTAATGCGCTCAAGCAGCTTATAAAAGGGTACTTTACCGCCCGGGAGGTTCTTCCCATAAGAGTTCACGGTTTGCCCAAGCAAAGTAACCTCTTTGGTTCCCTGGCGCGCCAGCATCTCTATCTCGGCAACGATCTCCTCCGGCGGCCGGCTGCGCTCCCTTCCACGCGTAAGGGGCACAATGCAGAACGTGCAGAACTTATCACAACCATACATAATGGGCACATGCGCCTTTAACTTCGGCTTGCGCTCCACCACGCGCTTTGGAACGTCGGTTACCACAGCTCCCTTGCGCGGTGGCAACGAGAGCGCTGTGAGCGGAACAAAGTTTTTTGGAGGGGCTGCACTATGCGATTCCGATGTCGCCATCAAGGGTGCGGCTTGCTCGACAGACTGCGCCCGACGGTGCTTCACCTGCCGAACCAGCTCCGGTAGCGCAGCGATGTTACCTGTGCCGATAACCATATCAACATGCGGTGCCCGCTCTCGAAACTCCTCGGCACGAACTTGTGCCATACACCCGCAAACGCCGAGAATGACCTCCGGGCGACGCTCCTTTAGGTGTCGCAACTTCCCCAAAACGCTCCAGACCTTTTCCTCCGGTTTGGCACGGACACTGCACGTGTTAAGCAAAATCACCTCAGCCCGATTTATGTCCTCCACAGGGCGATAGCCCATCTGTTCGAGGAAAAGCCCCATCTGTTCCGAGTCCTCCTCGTTCATCTGGCAGCCCCATGTGAGAATATGATAACCTCCAAGCCCCTCCTCTGTCTCAGTCGCGTGCTTCTCCAAAAGCTCTTGCATAGTTCCAACTCCGATATTTATCCTTACTATTTTACCTCTCATCGAAAAATAACGGCAAAGTGCTCGGCATTGTTTGCACTTCTTGCTAATTCCTGCATCATAGAAATGAGCGTGCGGAAACTGTGTCATCTTGAACGAGGGGGAGGGCCTCGGCCTTGAGGTTACCCCACCCGTTATGCAAGCGGTTCTAGAGCCAATTCTTCTAGAGCAAGCCTACTTTGCTCGCCTCCTATCTCTTCCTTTTCCCCGATTCGGGAGGTGCTAGCGCACGGCGATGCAGCGACCAGAAAGATAGGCGATTAAGGGAGGGAAACATGCCGCTTGGGGGAAGGGCGTCGGAGCTGCAGAGACTGACAATCTCGCGGTTCTAGAGGCAGTTAGCAAAGTGAGCTTATCTTGCTCGCCCCCTATCCCGGCCTTTCCCCCGATTCGGGAGGTGCTAGCGCACGGCGATGCAGCGGCCAGCGAGATAGACGATTATGGGTGTTGTAGTGGCTGCAAAGGCGCCGTCCGCGAGGACGCCCACCGCGAGGTGCCCCACTCCCCAATGGGGAGAGGGTTAGGGTGAGGGGCTTGAAGAGCTGGCAAGAGAGACCGCCTTGTCATTTCTCGTGAGATAGACACCTGTCATTTCGAGCCGAAGGCGAGAAATCTTAAGTTTCAATACTACCAGTTCTGAGGACGAGAACGTCGGCCTTGAGGCGGAGGGCATCGGCCTTGAGGAAAAGGTGCAGTGTGCAGCACCGTCAGACTGAGGCCAAACCATAGCGTTTTAGAGAGACAGCTGAACCATCGAAAGAGCCTCCGGTCACTCATAAACGAAGGCCTACTTCTCTAGCTATCTATGCTGAGATTGTGAGGCCTCTACGTTTATCTGAGAAGCGTTCTTCGGCACACCTGCCTTTGCGTCGGCAGTGCCGCTCTCTCCTACGGCTCTTCGCTTCAGTACCTGTTCGGCAATTAATATCTCCTCATCCGTGAAATATCCTCCTCCAAACCACGGTTTGGTGGCGTTCTCAAGTCTCTTGCGTAACTTGGTAACCCCCGATTCCTCTCCACAAATGGCCTGCCGATAGGTTAAAGCTGCCACTTCACGCCAATGCGCTCCCGATTTAAAGACAGACCAAATGCCATCGGCTAAAAGAAGAAACAGACTGCCCACCGCCATGAGCAGCCATGCCGAAAGGTGAAAATTCCTTTCAGCAGCTCCTACTACTCCCCAAAGCCCAATGGCCACATAGACCATTTTGCGTAGCAGACTGGCAGTCAACCATCGCAGTCGTTCTCGTTTCAGGCGCTTTTCTAATGTCTCTAACTGCAAACGTGTTTCCGCGGTAGGCTCCAAGGGAAAACAAGCCTGCTGCTTTGCGTGCTTGCGATTTCTACGCAACAGACGAAGCGCCAGCGCCCTAAAGTGAGGCGTAGTTGAAGAGAGGATAAGGTAGTTATCCGGTAAGAGCACCACCAGGCAAGACGGACGCAGCCCAAAACCACGCACCGGGATCACCTCCAGTAAATCCGTCCAAGCATAGCGGTAGCAGACCTTCCCGCGTCGAATAGCCATCCCGCGTTCGTCTAGAGCTAGTTTTGTAGCCTCTTGACACTGATAACCATAACACCAAGCCGCTTCTGCCAGCGATGGCGCCCCGAGAACCATGCATAACAGGGCAAAATCGGTCATTGCCTGTACCAGGTGCAGATAGGGCGAGGGGTGGTAGAGGAGAAACTGCTGTTGAAATAGCTTTGGAATGAAGGGTAGCACAAAAAAAGCGCCGACGCCCACCCCCATAAGCGCCATCGCTCTTATTCGCTTGTGCAACGCAGTTTTTTCGGAACGGCCTGTATCTGACACATCCCGTCCGATGAGGAGGATATTGGCCAGTTCCGATGGCGAAGTTTCTGTTTTATCTGTTTCATAATATTCAAGTTAGCCAATCTACTAATAAAAATTTAGGAAAGAAGGCGAGCTGAAGCAATAAACCTAAGCTCGCCTTCTTGCAAACTCCACTACTACTATGAAAAAACAGCACGGCGAAAGCGCGTTAATGGCTTCTGGGGATGGTGGAGACAATCTTCATATAAGGCATTGCAGCGCTCTAGCTCAGCTCGGTAATTTCGTTCACACCCAAGAGCTGCACCTATTCCTGCCCCAAGTCCGCCTCCCAAACCGGCACCTATACCAGCACCTCCGGCAGTACCTACCCCACCGCTTCCAGCACCTCCTACTATACCCCCTATTATTGCCCCACCTACTCCACCGATGCCAGCACCCACTGCACCTGACATACCGATACACGTATCGTAATGTATGCGCGCAAGGTCTTTACACGCATCGTATATCTTTTCACAATCGTCCTTCCGCTAGGGATCAGGAGCAGGTTGATGGGGGTGTGGTTTCGTAGGATGCCGTAGCCTGTGATGATGCCTTCGATGAGGCGAACACAAGGGAAGGGCACGATTCGGCCAGTAAACACTCCCATCAGAATCCGGCATAAGAAGCATTCCTTCTTCAATTAGCAAGGTACCTATAGGACGATAGGGGGTCTGGGCGCTCCCGCTTGTGAACGTGCTTACACCGAACGCATCGTACTCAAGGCCGACGCCCTCCCCCTCATTACTCGAGAGCACGTTTCCACTCCCATCCGTTATCACCCCCTTATTGCCCAGCACGTCCCCATGATGGTACTCCCCATTGCGACGTAACAACATTAATAACTCCGCGCCCCTACCCGCCTAACCCGGTCATAGCCGTATCTTGTACACTTTAAGAGAAGGATACACACTATATACTACCGCGGTATCGTTATCTGCCCAGCTCAACGAACATGGCAAGGAAACTAATGTATCCTGCCTGCCAGTGTCGGAATAGTACTCATGTCTTGTCACCGCAACGACTTGTCTATGATGGCTTGCCAAATCCACAACCTCTAATTCAACCCGAACTCCCCCCACAGGTTTTCTAATATGAAACCACCGACCCATCATTCGCCAAAAAGGATTCTTCCAATCCTGACTAGGAAGGTCTGAATAAAAGCATAAAAATGCAAGCCGTTTCCCATCCGGTGATAACATAGCGCCCGGCCAAACCAACACCTCTCTCTCCTCATTGCCCCCACAGCTTACCACATCTTGAGGAAATATCGGAAATTGAGACACCGTTTTCCAACAAGCCTTTGCTGCTCCCTTCACAACAGAACGCTTGGGGTGAGGTTGGGAGGAAACCAGGGCACCATCATCCAAACGTAAGACCACAACTTCAGGATGCATAGCCTCTTTCACACAAACCAATGTCTTGCTGTCAAGCCAACCGGCCGGCTCGGTATCCCTCATCAGGGGTAAGGGGGTGAGGGTCTTGTTTTTGAGCGAAAGCAGGTACCATTGGCCGATCCAGTGGGGTATGCTAAATAGAAAGTCTGAGCACGGAGGGTCATCCGGCCAAAGATTGAAGATATCCAGACTGATAAGGCATTCTTGGTTGTCTCTGTTCCATCTCAGCGACACAATGGGGGGATTTGGAGTATCCGTATAATGCAATAGATTTTTCAGGTAGTGCGCTTTCCAGACTCTCTCCTCTTTGTTGGATGTGTGAGGATACGGGTCGCAGAGAACCTCTAAGAAAGACCGAGAATGCTGTTGATAGGGATAGGCACGTAGCAACCAGCGCTTATCAGGAGACAGGCTAAAGGGCACGGGCAAATTATAATAGCCAATCACTAAACAAACTATGTCCGCCGGAGAGAGAGAAGACGGCAGTGTCACAGTAGAGAGGTACCTTTTCCGTTTCAGGTCATAGAGGCCAACGGTATCTTTGAAAGCTTGTGGTTTGTAAACGAGCACATGGTTTGCATCCATCCACTGCCAGAATGGAAAAACATAATTATCTGTCTCATTGCCCCAAAAGCGCGGAACTGAAAGCTCAAAGGAAGCAGGACAGGGATCGGAAGCGCTGCCGCACACTCGGTCAGCGAGCATATCCTTGGGTTGAGACCGTTCTAGGAACCACCCTCCCAAACAGGACGGCAAAATAATGAGGAGCAACACGTAACGAAGAGATAGACGTTTGCGAGCCATGGTTTCATTCCTCCAAAACGGGGAAGGCCAAGCACGAATGCGAGGCAGCCTACATCCGTGCTTGGCAAGCTTTGCTTACCCTCTACATGCTCCTGTTAGCAGGTGCAATGTTGGACTTGACCTTGTGTACAGGTAATAGTGCATGTTATCGGGATCGAAATTTTTATTTTTCCAACCAAAGTTCTCGTTACTGTGATTGTAATATGAAACTTACATCCTCCAGGCGGGCATGGCATTGCAGGTCCGCATTTCGGGTTAGTGCAAGGACAGTCGTCTAAGGCAGTAGGTAAATAGCCTTTTAGATGCTGTGCACAAATGGCAGGTGTTGCACTACATCCGCCGAGTTTAGAGTACTTGTTACACGGAAACGGAGTTGGCTTCTTGGGTGGTTTTGGTGGCTGTTTTCCTGGTGGTCCTCCTCCGCACTGTTCTTCCGACAGTGCCAGCGCCCTGTTGGCATACAGCGGACAGGCCACAGGAGGGCCGCTGAAGTCCCCCCCTCAAGGCCGACGGTGCTGCGCACGGCGCTGTCCCCTCATTGCTCGACAGCACGTTCCCACTCCCGTCCGTTATCACGCCTTTATTGCCCAGCACGTCTCCATGATGGTGCTCTCCATTTTGGTGTACCAACGGGTGTCTACAACTATAACTTGTATCATTTTACCCTTTTTGACTTCGACTGGAGAAATAATTGGCAAACTGCCATCGCCTCAAAACTTATCGCTTATTGTATGGCTCTTTCCCAGTGGTTTTCTGTAGGTTTCTATCGAAAGGCGTTTTTACACCTCCTCTGCTTGTTCTTAACCATTGGTGAAAGATAGCTCGTACCTCCTTTTTAGCTGCTTCGGGCGCTGGTGTCTCTGAGAGATGCTCTAGCCAATATAACGCACTATACCCATCCCGATCTTTGGCATAAATATTGGCACCCGCCTCTAACAAGATCACTATGACCTGAGGGTCTAGTTGGTTTTTTAAATTGTCTAACAGCGGAGTGTCTCCTTCCGAATTTCGCTCTTCTACATTCGCGCTATGCCGTAGAAGCAATTGAAGGCAGCGCAAATAACTCGGTGTTCTCCTAGGCCAGGAAAGCAATACCCAAAGTGGGCTGGCTCCTCTTGAATCATGGCAATTCGGGTCAGCTCCATAATCTAACAAATTCTGCAAGATCACTGCATAGTTTGAAGCAGGAGCAACTTTGCTCGGTCTAGCTACACCTAAGGCCGCCTCTATCAGCGGTGGATATCCTTTCTCCATGTTAGGATTAGCGCCATGTTGCAAGAGCAACTGTGTTCCAACTACATCCCCACGAAAACAGGCCTCGCCCAAAGGCGTGTTGTCAGCAACGACTATATTGACCTTAGCTCCTCCCTTTAGAAGAGCCTCCATAATCTGGTCTTCTCCTTTGAAGGCAGCTTCTAGCAAAACTGGCCAACTATCCTGATAGAGAGGATGACCATAGAGGAATTTCTGCATCTTTTGCACAATATGCCAAGAACTTCTTGGCGTTTCGCCGGTGTAGGGGTCTTTGCAGTTAGGGTCTGCTCCGGCTCGGAGAGCTTTGACCACGAGACCTATTTGATTCTGGCGAACCCCTTGAATCAAAGTAGTATTTGCTTTATCTCGCACCCACTCTTTAGCTATAGTTACACTGCTTAATATACTAAAACCTGCGAGAATAAGTAACAGATAAGAAGGTTTTCTTTGAACACGAAAGTTACCCATAAGCTCTCTCCAAAGCAACTGGGGGAGAGAAGCCTACGTGAGAGCAGGCTTCTCTCCTGGACACAAACGATTATAAAATGCGAATTGGAGGTTTTGGTTTGGGGGATGGTGGAGTTGTGGGAGGATTAGGGTTGGGATTCGGCGGATGATCGCATTCATGCAGACACTCATTGAGGAGGTCTGTTGCGCTATTGATGCAAGGGATATAGACTTTATCGGTGCAATAAGAGTCAGAATACCCCTTGTGACGACAATCTTTGTAATCTTCATAGCATTCCTTTTGCCTTTGGTAATATCGCTGTATACATCGGTCACGGCAAGCGCTACCAACAGGCGGTTTGGGCTTGGGTTTCTTTCTAGGCGGCTTTCCTCCGCACTGCTCTTCCGACAGAGCCAGCGCCCTATTGGCATACAACAGGCAGGCCACAGGAGGGCCGCTGAAGTCCAAGCCCTCCACATCTAATACCAACCCTGCCGGACGATAAGGGGTCTGCGCACTCCCGCTTATGAACATGCTTACACCGAACGCATCGTACACATTGCTCGAAAGCACATTCCCACTCCCGTCCGTTATCACGCCCTTATTGCCCAGCACATCCCCATGATGGTACTCCCCATTGCGACGCACCAACAGGCTGCTGCAGCCACCACCCGCGCGAAGATACAACGCCTGAACCTTCCAGACCCCGCCGCTCAGGTCGCTTACCTCCTCCACCAACTCCCCGGCACTACAAGCCACCCCGCACGGGTACCATACCCACACGTTGTTCACCAAGTCCTTCCGCCAGCGTCGGTTCCCGTCCGCACCGTAACCGTATTGGTACACCAATACCCCGTTGTGCTTTATCCCGACTAGCTGCCCCTCCTCATTCCACATAAAACCACGGGTGTACCCCGGACCAGGAGCGCTCGCTAACGTCCCATCCCCGTTCCAACCGTACACCTCCGTCTGGTTCGTCGCACCATCCACTACCTGCGCTAGTCGCCCACCGCCGTCGTAACTGTAGCTCCCGTTGTGGACGACCACCCCGTTTACCACTACCTTCGCACTCAAACGGCGATGTGAACCATTATAACGGGAGTTCACCTGCATTCTCTAAGGATTGGGAGGATGCGGATACTGTATCGGCCCTAACTGCACCGTCACATCCTGCTCCACCCCCCGAACCACCGTGATCGTAGCTACCCCCGGATTGCGAGGAGGCCCAAGACTCGTCGCCTTTACCGTGTAAGTTCCAGGAGAGAGACCTCGAAGGGAAAACACGTAGTTCCCTTTGCCATCCGAAGTGCTGTTTCCTGTACCCACTTGATTGCCCTTCGAGTCCAATATCGTAATCGTAGCTGGAATAGCTCCGCTGTCGGGACTGGTGGTGTACACCTTCAGAATGAGCAGCACCAGCAACGCACAAGGAACGGATATCACTCCGGAAACGGGGGTCGGAAAGTCGTTCTTGCCTGCTTGGTACAGGTCATAGGCCCCGCTGACCTCATACTTCCAGCCCTTGTATAACTGCAGGGTGGCTTTCCCGTTGGCATCGAAGGTGATTTGGGAAGGAGTAGAGATTGGACCGGGAGGAGAGGGTGTCGTCCAGGCGCCTTGAAGGCTCAGTTGACCGGGTAAGGCAGTCCATCCTGGCGGCGGGGCAATATCAGGACTTAACTGAAACGTCACCTCCTGGGGTAGAGGCTGGTTGATCACCCCAGAGTATTTCTGAAAAGCGTCTACGCGGTATATGTCCCCTATCGCTATCACATCCCCAGGAAAATACCCGCTCGTGTTCTGAGAGGAACTTAAATAACTCTCTGCTGCCCCCGAAAGTATCACCGACAACAATGTCCGCAGTTGCTTCGCAAACTGCGCCATGCCGTTTAGCAAAGCGTCGAGAAATGTATTCTTGTTTTTCATCCGACGATAAGGAACGGCTAATACTGCCCATGCGCCACCTCCAAAGTCAATGCGCCAATACCCGCTATCATCCGAATACGGCACTAACGTCTCGACACTTAAGACAGGGGTATTGTCCTCGAGCGTTTCTGTATGGACACGATCCATCAAATCAGACAAACTCTTGGGATCGCCCACTTTGAGATGAGCCAGTCTATCGGTCACCGTATTCAAGATGACACGCCGCTTCGTGTATTGACTAAAAGGGGCAGGAGCTACCAATGGGGCTACACTGTTACTGTCGTTCACCGCATCCGCATTCGCCGAACTCCAAACGGAAGGGGCACCGGCTCCACCACGGCCATAGGTGGTCATCACCCCACTGACATTATAGGGGTCACCTATCGGCGTGTTGCTGGCGTCCACACGGTGCCCCTTCGCACTCTCTATCACCGCCGGACGATACGGAATAAAGTTCCCCTCATTTAAAAACGGGTAGAGAGTATCCGCCAGCCCATTGGTGGCTGCAAGCACAAACAACGGCTGACCCCCTCGGTCGTAACCCGCCACCTTCATATAGTCCTGTTCCCAAGGCAACCTCACCTGGCCTGATACCCCACTCCCATCCCCGTTAGCCAGAAAACTCGCCAAAACCGCCCCTGTGGATAAGTCCGTAACCACCACTTTCCCCAACCGTTTCTGAGCAT
>NZ_DATGLN010000042.1:0-6168 GCF_035294165.1 Chthonomonas sp. | reverse complement strand
CGTCCCCATCTCCAGCGTCTGTGGGAATGCCGACCTTGAGGGGCACCCAAGCTTCGATTTCCTTGACCCCGACCCGCACAAGCGTCGAAAAAGCATTGAAGGAAGCAAGGCCATTCTGGCTTTTTGCGGCGAGGTGGGCGCCGCAGGCCAGATATGCCCGCCTATTTTCGGCAATGCGCGTGTGCCCGATCTCTCGCCGGTTATGACGCCTTTGGAGATCGAGGACAAGCTGATGGTGGCTATCTGTCGAGAGATCGGCCCCTTTGCCGCCGCACATAACACCCTCTTTCTGCTTGAACCGCTCAATCGTTACGAGCAGCACTATCTGCGTCGTCAAAGCGATGGGGTGCGGGTTATTGAGGAGGCGAATGTGGAAGGTATTGCGCTGCTTAGCGACTTTTTCCACATGCACATCGAGGAGACCAACACACCTCAGGCCTTTCGAGAGGCCGGCAAGCATGTAGCCCACATCCACCTCGCCGATAACACGCGCATGGAGCCGGGCACCGGAGATATAGATTTTGTGGCCGCCTTTAAGGTGCTGCTTGAGATCGGTTTCACCGGCTATATGGCCTATGAGTGCGGTCTAACCGGCAACACCCCACAGGAAAAGGCACAAAATTTGGCGAAAAGCTTAGATTATGTAAGGAACTGCATTGAACAAGCAAAAAGATCGTAAAGGAGCAAGGACATGTATCGCTGCATTCTCGCCGGGTTGGGAGGACAAGGCCTTTTTTGGTTGCGTGAGGTACGCAAGCGCAACGACTGCGAAATTGTGGCCTACGTAGAGCCTTCCTCGACAAACCAGCAACGCGCCATCGAGCACCACAGTGTTCCCAAGGAGCGTCTTTTCGCCTCTCTCGATGACGCGCTTGAAAAGGTTCAGGCCGATTTCGTGCTCGATGTCACGCCTCCGTCCGTCCACCACGTTATTGCCGAAAAAGCGTTTGCCGCCGGCCTCCACGTTTTGGAAGAAAAACCCCTCAGCGACAACTACGCCACGGCAAAGCAGGTGGTGGAGCAGGGCTTAAAGCATAGACGCAAGCACATGATCACCCAAAACTATCGCTTCGGCAGCTTCCCCCGCACCACCCGAAAGCTGCTTGCAGAGGGCAAGATCGGCAAACCGGGGCAGTGCGATATTCGGTTCTACATTCCCTGGGCCGACATTCCCGGCTCTCACTATGTTACTCAACCCTACATGCTCATCAACGACATGATGGTGCACCACTTCGACATGCTGCGCTATGTTCTCGGCACCGAGCCGGAGAGCGTGCAGGCTATCACCTGGAATCACCCTTGGGGCTGGCACAAGGGAGATGCCGCGCACTCCATCGTCTTTTTCTATCCCGATGGCCTCGTCGCCACCCATGTCGCCTGCGGCTGTGCCGTCGGCTCGCAAACCGGCTGGAACGGGGATTGGCGCATCGAGGGGCCAAAAGGCAGTATAGATTGGGACAAGCATCAGATGACCTACTCTCATCTCCATCGCGTGGAACGGCCGATACAAGAAAAGATCGAGCCTTTGGAGGTGCCACCTGCTCATCAGGCGATTCTCGACGAGTTCTTTACGGCCATTCGCGAAGACCGCGATCCGGAATGCAGCGCTGCCGACAACCTGAAATCGCTGGCCATGGTGTTTGCGGCCATCAAAAGCGCTCAAGAGGGACGCAGGGTAAGTCTCAAAGAGATCGGCTAATCCGGCAAAGCACAGAGCTATCGTAAAAACGCGTGAAACCTTTTGACAAAGTTTTACGATCTATACGATAGCTCTTGCTTTTTATGGGGAGCTTGAACCTTACACCCGTATTTAGTACGAAGGAGGACATCCTCGATATGAAGAGAACGACAAGAAAGTCGGCTTTCCTGGCGCTGCTGTTGGCTTTTACGGCTTTGCTTTTTACCGCTCCGCTGGCGATGGCGCGACCAGGCAGTTTTGGCGGTGGTTTTCATGGCGGAAGCTTCGGGCGCAGCTCCGGCTCCTTTGGAGGGTCTCGAAGCTATGGCGGCTTTTTCGGCGGTCGCAGCAGCTCCTTCTCCGGCACACGGAGTTATGGCGGTTCGTTTGGTCGAAGCGGCAGCTACGGTGGAACGTACGGTGGAAGTCGCAGCTATAGCTCCTCCACCCGAAGCTATGGTGGCTCGTTTGGACGTACAGGCGCCTTTGGAAGGGGGCCGAGCTATACCCACTCCTCCTCTTACATCTATCGCGGGCACGTCTATCCCGCTCACTACTATGGCGGATGGAGCGACTACAGCTTCTACTGGGGCGCTCCCCACTGGTACTACTATCTGCCCTTCCATCCGGCCTTCTACTACTATCCCCCTTACGTCGGCCCCGGCGGGTACTACTATCCCGGCGGTTTCAACTGGTTCCACCTGTTTATTAGCCTCGCCGTTTTTGGGCTGATTCTGTGGTTCATAACCCGACTTATCTTCCGCGGCTTTGGAGGAACGCGCTATACGAGCTACTAGCCTTAATGCCCATAACGATAGTCGTGGTGGGCGATGATCCATTCGGCGCGCCTAATGCGCTCGGGGGTTAGGGGGTGGTCTTGCAGCCATTCTGGGGTGTTGTTCCCCCCCTCCCACTTCTCCACAAGCTCTAGTTTGTGGAAGAAGCGGATAAGGCCATTGGGGTCATAGCCGGCGTAGTAGGCGTAGGAAAGCCCGCGCCAATCGGCCTCGTATTCGTCGTCACGGCTGTATTTTAACTGGATAATCTGATCCACGAGGCCTACGGCATTTTGTACGTTGGCATTGGGGAAAAGGATGGAGATAAGGGCACTGTGAATGATGTCGGTTGAGATATGACGTGCCACATGCCGCGCATTGATATGCCCGCACTCATGCCCGATGACACAAGCAAGAGCGCTGTTGTCATTGCCTACCAGATCGAGGAGGCCTCGAAAAACGTAGACGGGGCCGCCGGGCAAAGAAAAAGCGTTTATCTGATTCGAGATAAGCACCTTAAAGGAGTAGGGCACATCGCGCCGATCCATGTGGGGTAGAAGGCTCTCGCCTATTTTTCGTACCCGCTCGGCATCTGGGGAGGTGGTATCTACGCGGAACTCTTGCTCTACCTCGCGTGCACCCTCTTTCCCAAGCTCTATCTCCTGTTTGGTAGAGAGGAAACTACGGGTACGACATCCGCTAAGCGTGGGAAGCCATAACAGAATAACGAACAACACCACATAATGACGCCGCCGCATGGTCTGAGACCTCGCTTTCTAAGAACTCAAGAAGAGGCTTCTCCTTTTTTCTGCAAACCCGCCTTTACTCGGGCTTCCACAAACCGCTCAAGACGATTTAATGCAAAACCGATGCGCCCTGCCAGTGTGGCTTTCTCCCAAACGGAGCCGTGCGCCTGCAGCAGCAACAAGCGCTGATTCCACCGTTCCTGAGGCTGCCAGCGGTACTTATAAGGCTCTTGCCCGCGCAAAAAATCGAACTCGACATGGCCCTCTTCAATAGCCTGACGGATGGCTTGGGCCACCAAAACCGTGCCGGGGCTGTAGCGGGCGTATTCCGGCGCGAAGCCTGCCTGATAGTAGTAGGTTTTATTGCGAAAGGCAAAGCAGTAGACCACAGCCCGAATGTTTCCATCGGCCCGCAAAACATGCAGCCGAAGCCAACCTTTCTCTAAGAAGCGGTTCGCCACCTCCTTATGAAACGCCTGAACCCTACGACTGCCGAACACGCCCGGCAGCCATTTTGCGTTCCAACGCCGTTGATGCAACGTAAAAAGGGCCTCCATGCTCTCTTCCAAAGTCTCTTGCGTGGCAATTAGGAAGGCCGTATCGGGGAAGGTGCGTTGAAGCAGCCGGGCATAGTAACCGATGTTGAAGCGCATCTTTTTGCCTAAACGCGCCGTTAAGGCCTCCCAACGCGGCGGCAAAGGAAGATAGGGGCAAGGTTCGATGGGCTGAATGCCCACAACGGTAGGCAGAATAGTTTGGTCGAGCAATGGCGAATGCGAGGGAAGCTGCTGAAGATCGGCAAGGTTCCAGCCGTCTAAAGAGGTGCGGAGATGGTTGAACAAGGCTTTTGCGACGGCTTTTTCGTGGCCAGGGAGCGCCAAAAAACCCAGATAATCGGAGGAACCGGTGCCGATCCACTCCAAACGGCGGAGGGGGGTGCCGAGATAGCGCCCGACACAGAGCGGTGCAAGGGCTACCGGCTCGCCATTGTCGTAGAACACAAGCACACGAGCACGCCGCTTCGTGCCCACATGGCGCCACCAAGCCTCATTCCATTCCCAAGTCTGGAAAGGCGTAATATCTGCAGCTCGTTCTTGCAGCGCCTGCCAAATCGGTTTAAGGAGTTCTACGGCCTCGCGTTCACGAAACTCTTTAACTTGCAAAACTCTGCCCCCTCGGTGTCCCTCGAAGGATACCTGTTAGATTGTACCTCTAAGCGCCCTGTTCGCACGGGGGTGCCTGTGGGGTCTGAGGCACGAACTCCAAATTATCGTGGCCGAAGGTGGTGGCGAACGCAGCAGCCGCTTGCCGGCCCACCTCCTCTATAGAATAGCTGTGTCCTGTCTGCCGTAACAAAGAGGTAACCCCATAGGCTTGTATGCCGCAGGGCACAATGAGCTGAAAGAGGGAGAGATCGGTGGTAACGTTAAATGCAAACCCATGATGCGTTATCCAGCGATGGATGCGAATGCCGATGGCAGCGATCTTTTCCGGTCGTCCTTCCGGGCCGTCCACCCAAACGCCGGTATAGCCGGGGAAGCGCCATCCTTTGAGGGAATAGGCTGCCAATGTCTGAATAAGCGCCTCTTCCACAAGGCGTAGGTAGTTGTGCACGTCCGGCTTATGCGGGGGCGATTGCAGATCGAAAATGGGGTAGCCCACCAGTTGGCCGGGCGCATGAAGCGTGATGTCGCCCCCCCGATCCGACGGAACAACCTCCACCTGCAGCCGCTTGAGCGTCTCTGGAGAGGCTACCAGGTTCTTCGCGCTTGAAAACCGCCCAAAGGTAATCGTCGGAGGGTGTTGCAACAGGAGAAGCGTGTCGGGAATGTGCCCTTTTCTACGCTCCTCTACGAGGTGGCGCTGCAAATCCCATGCCTGTTGATAGGGCACAATACCAAGTTGTTGCACCCGTAGTATCATGGCAGATATTTACCCGGAGAGCTGGGCAGCCGTCGAGTTGACGAGTCGGCTGTAAAGCTCCTCGATCTGATGGGCCGTAACGGAGGAGGCAAATCGGGCTTTTGCCACCTGCAGCGCGGCTTCGCCCATGCGGCGGCGGCGAGAGGTATCGGCCAATATCTCCACAAGGGCTTCGGCGAGGGCCTCTGGGGTTCTTTCTATCAACAGCCCCGTCTCGCCATCTTGCACCAGTTCCGGATTGCCTCCGGCGCGCGTGGCAACCACCGGTTTGCCCACGGCCATCGCCTCGATGATGGCCATACTACAGGCTTCATAGCAGGATGGCAAGGTGATGACATCCATGGCGGCCATAAGGCGGCGAACATCGTTGCGCGTTCCGGTAAACCGCAGTTGCTCCACATAGCCTTTCGCCAGCGCTTTAAGGTCGGCCTCTACCTGCGGTTGAACGGCACCCACAAAAACGAAGTAGGTCGAGGGATAACACTCCAGCACGCGCCGCGCCGCCTGCACCAAAAGATAGCTCCCTTTGAACGCATTGATCTGGCCGAAAAGCCCCACCAAAAGGGCATCGTCGGGCACGCCGAGTTCGCGCCGCACCTTGCGTTGCTCTAGCGGATCGAGGGTGGGAAACTCGGTAAAGTCCGTGCCGTTATAGACGGTACGGACGCGCTGGGGAGGGACGCCGTGCTCGATAAGCCATTGCCGTAAATACTCCGACACGGCCACAATAGAGGGATCGCGATTGGGCAGAAAGCGGTAGGCCGGGTTTCGATTGATGACATGCACACTGGAGACAACGGGCAGGCCGGCCAACCGGCCTGCGATATGGCCGAGGTAGGCCGCACGGGTAAGATGGGTGTGTAGGATGTGGGCATGAAAGGCTCGTGCGGTTTTAACGATGCGCGGAACGGCAAAGGGCGAAAGCGGCCCGTGCATTACCACCTCACGGCACTCCATACCTGCTTCGCGCACGCGGTCGGGCAGCCAGCCGCCCGGCGGGCATATCACCAGAACACGATGTTCTCGCTCCCGCAAGCGGTTAGCG
>NZ_DATGLN010000041.1:0-27984 GCF_035294165.1 Chthonomonas sp. | reverse complement strand
CCCCTATCTCTTCGCCTATTCCAACGGTAAACCCTATTTCCCCATAGGGGAGGATATGTGTTGGGCCGGGGCCGGTGGTTCCACCGATTTCAACCGTTGGCTGGCCGATCTAAGCGCTCACGGCGGAAACTGGATTCGGCTTTGGATGTTTCATTGGCATCATACCGACATCGAATGGAGCGGCCCACCGCCCGGAAAGGGGGAAGATCGTTTTGTCGGAACGCACGGTTTGGGTTACTACGCGCTCGATAACGCCTGGATGGTGGATAGAATCCTCGATTTGGCCGAGAAGTACCATGTCAACGTGATGCTCTGTTTGGGAACCTACGGCGAATTCACCACCGGCGGCTACTTTAATGAAGGCATGTGGGCACAGAACCCTTACAACGCAGCCAACGGAGGGCCTTGCCAGAAACCAGACGATTTCTGGACGAACCCCATGGCGCAAAAGGCTTATAAGCAGCGTTTGCGTTACCTTGCCGCACGCTACGGTTGGCGTACGAACCTCTTCGGCTGGGAGTTTTGGAACGAGGCCAACCCACCCGCCAGCTGGGTGCAGGTGATGGGAGACTACTTGAAGGGGATGCGTGCCGATGCCGGACATCCTGCCGACCCTTATCATCATCTCGTTAGCACCACCTACGGCAACCCCGCCATTTGGCAACTGCCTGAGGTGGATTTTACGATGACGCATAACTACGGCACCGGCAATATTCCCGATTGGGCACCGGTGGTACATCGCGACGCCCTCGAAAATCGAAAATACGCTAAACCGCACTTTATGGCCGAGTTCGGCATAGACTGGCGAGCGTCAGATGCAAAATATGACCCCGAAGGAAAAGGGGTGAACCTACATAACGCGTTATGGTCGTCCATCGTATCTGGCGACGCCGCTACGGCCATGATCTGGTGGTGGGACGACTACATCGCCCCCAAAAACCTCTATTTCGTGTTCGATGCACCCGCCAAGTTCATCACTTCGGTGCCGTGGCAAGAGGGTATGTGGCAGCCGGCGACATGCGACCCTCCGAGAACATTAGGGCAAAAGAGCGTGTTTTACGATGCCGTTTTTACACCCCAACTGGGTTGGGCACGCTCGGCGGAGAACTTTACGCTCACCTCTACAGGGAAGGTAGAGGGCGGCGCGTTGCCGATGTATCTGTTCAGCCCCGGTAAGCCCGACCTGCGCAGTGTTCCCACCTTCCATGTTCATTTCACGAAACCGGGGCAGTTTATTCTTCACGTCTATCAGGTCTCGAATTTTGCAAATCTACAGGTGCTTCTCGACGGGAAACCGGTCGCAGAATTTAACCTTCCTGCAGCTCCACCCAAAAACGGAGAAAAGCCACCCTACAAAGAGACTCAATTCGAGCCGCAGTATAATATCTATCTGGCTACCTACGATAAAGAGTATGCCGTTGATGTGCCCGCCGGCGACCACACCATCACCCTAAACGTTGTAGATGGCGACTGGGTAAGCCTCAATTCGATCATCTTAACCGGCTATCTCGATGGACGTTATGCACCGTTGGACTGCTATGCGCTTACCAACGGCAAAATGGCGCTGCTGTGGGTTCAGAACAAAGCCTCTAATTGGATGAATGTCTACTCCCATCGTCCTATCCATCCCGTAGATGCCACCACAACCGCCCTCCACGGCTTGGCCGATGGACGCTACCGTGTTGTTTGGTGGGATACCACAACCGGTAAAATAACAGATACAACAGAAACTGTTTGCCGCGATGGCCGGCTCCCGCTGTCGCTCCCGCCCATCGCGACCGATCGGGCCGCTCAGATATGGCCTGTCACCACCTCGGCGCATCGGTGAGCAACTCAGTGTTAGTGTCGTCTGCATTGTAAGATGCGGACTGTAGGGACCGGGTAGGCGCATACCCCTACAGCCCCCAACCCCACAGCCGGTGGGCATTGAAACTCAAGATTTCTCGCCTTCGGCTCGAAATGACAGTTGTTCATCTTACCGGCTCTGCATGACCGATGCTCTCCCTCAAGGGTACCCCCTACCGCCCCACCCCTCCCCCTATAGGGGGAGGGGAGACCAACAAGATCATCAGCAGTTTTCTATGATAAGCTTTCCTTCTCCGCTGCAACGCCACGAAGCCAAGTCGGGCGGCGCTTCTCGAAGGCTGCGATCGCTTCTTCATGTTGGAGGGTAAGCCCGATGTCGTCCAACCCGTTGAGCAGGCAATGACGCCGGAAGGGGTCTATTTCAAAGGGGACAACCAGTCCCTCCTCATCGGAAACCGTTTGGGCTTCGAGGTCTACCGTTAGCCGGTAGCCAGGACGCTCTTCGGCGGTGCGCAAGAGTTGGTTAACCGTCTCTTCGGGAAGACGCACGGGCAAAAGGCCATTCTGAAAGCAGTTGTTGTAGAAAATATCGGCGAACGAGGGGGCGATAATGGCCCGAAACCCATAGTCCATGAGCGCCCAAGGTGCATGCTCACGGGAGGAGCCGCATCCGAAGTTCCTGCCGGTTACCAGAATGGTGGCACCTTGATAGGCCGGCGCGTTAAGAATAAAGTTAGGATCGGGCGTCTTGCCGTCGGGCAGATAGCGCCAATCATAAAACAGAAACTGCCCAAAGCCCGTCCGCTCGATACGTTTGAGGAACTGCTTGGGGATAATCTGGTCGGTATCCACGTTCAGCCGATTCAACGGCGCGACGACCCCCGTCACTTTACGAAAAGGTTGCATCGTTTTCTACTCCCATTCTCTAACATCAACGAAATGGCCGGCAATGGCAGCCGCAGCGGCCATTGCGGGGCTAACCAGATGCGTTCTGCCGCCCTTGCCTTGTCGCCCTTCAAAGTTGCGGTTGGAGGTGGAGGCGCAGCGCTCACCGGGTTGAAGAATATCGGGGTTCATTCCCAAACACATGGAGCACCCGGCCTCACGCCACTCAAAGCCGGCCTCTTTAAAAATTCGATCCAGTCCTTCCGTCTCTGCCTGCAGTTTCACGCCGGTCGAGCCGGGCACGACCATCGCCCGCACGCGCGGGTGGACTCGTTTGCCGCGCACAATTTCGGCGGCGGCTCGAAGGTCGGCGAGCCGTCCGTTGGTGCAGGAGCCGATAAACACGCGGTCGAGCGGAATCTCTTGGATAGGGGTGCCGGGTTTGAGACCCATATACTCTAAGGCGCGCACGGCCGCCCGTCGCTTTCCTTCATCGGAGAACTGATCGGGGTCGGGAACGCAGCCCGACACGGGCACCACCATCTCCGGGCTGGTGCCCCAGCTTACATAAGGTTCAATCTGTTCGCCCTGAAGACAGACGGTAGCATCAAAAACGGCGTCGGCGTCGGTGGGCAGGGTTTGCCACCACGCGAGGGCCTGCTCCCATTCGGCTCCCTTAGGGGCAAAGGGGCGCCCTTCAAGCCAGGCGAACGTTTTGTCGTCGGGAGCGATCATGCCGGCACGCGCGCCGGCCTCGATAGACATATTGCAGATGGTCATGCGCCCCTCCATAGAGAGCGCCTGAATGACATCGCCTCGGTATTCCACGGCATAGCCGGTCGCCCCGTCCGTACCGATTTTGCCGATGATGGCCAAGATCACATCTTTGGCGGTAACGCCACGGCCGAGGGTGCCATCTACGCGAATCTCCATAGTTTTAGGGCGTTTCTGCGGAAGGCACTGTGTGGCCAGCACGTGTTCCACCTCACTGGTACCGATGCCGAAGGCAAGGGCGCCAAACGCGCCGTGCGTGCTGGTATGGCTATCGCCGCACACAATGGTCATGCCCGGTTGCGTAAGGCCGAGTTCCGGCCCGATCACGTGAACAATGCCTTGACGGCGACTGTGAATGTCGTAGAGGGTAATGCCAAACTCCTTGCAGTTCCGCTCCAAAGTCTCCATTTGGGCGCGGGAGATGGGATCGGCCACAGGGAGGTTGCGATCGGTTGTCGGCACGTTATGATCCATCGTCGCCACCGTGAGATCGGGGCGGCGCACCTTACGTCCGGCCAGTCGCAGGCCTTCAAAGGCCTGTGGAGAGGTCACTTCATGTACGAGGTGCAGGTCAATATAGAGCAGCGTCGGCTCTCCCTCTGCCTCTCGCACCACATGAGCCTCCCAAATTTTTTCAAACATCGTTTTTGGCAAGGCGCTCACCTCACTTTCTTTAGGATGAAAAGATAGGCGCTCCGTAGCGCTTCTGGGCACGGAGCAGAACGCGCGGCCAGGCGAAGGTAATATCTCCTTCTGGCGTTGCGGTTATAGCAAAACACTGTTTTGCCTGATTGGGCAGGTCGGTTTCAAACAGAGGCCGCAGTTGCGCTATCTGCTCCGCAGAGCAGCCGGCCTTATTTACCCATTCCGAAAAGCGCAGGGGAATAGCCTCTGTTTTCACCTCGCATACCTCAAGGTGGAAGCCGGCTTGGTGGAGCATCTGCCGCCACTCCATCTCCGTATAGTTACGGACGTGAGAGGGATCGCGCAGGGTTTCCACCTGTTGAAACCACTCTGCCGCTGTCGGGTCTGCCGGGGCCACCGTGTCTGCGATAAGCAAGAGGCCTTGGCGCGTCAGCACTCTGTGGGCTTCCTGCAGAAAGGCCGGCACCGAGGTAAAATGGTGCGCCGCCAAGCGGCAGGTAACCCGGTCGAAATGGTGATTGGGCAGGGGAAGTTGTTCCACAGAGGCCAGGAGGAACTCCAGGTTGGTTAGCCCTCTCTCACGGGCCTGATGGGTCGCTTGCTCCAACATGGCTTCCGAAACGTCCACCCCAATGACATATTGAACAGAAGGCGCCACGGCTAGGGCAGTAAAGCCGGTGCCTGTGGCCGCATCGAGAACGGTATGGTGCGGCTGCAGCTCGGCGAGGCGCACAAGAGCGGCCAGCGTCTCCGCACTCCAGCTATTCCAGCGGGCATCGTAGTGGGTTGCCTGGCGATTGAACTGCTCTTTTGCCGAACGGGTCGGGCGCCATGGGTTTTTGTTGGCCATGGTGTTATTCCTTCGTTAAGATTCGCGCCAAAGAGAAGATGGTACCTAGGCACCAACGAACGCCATCTATGGCGCGCTCACGCCGGTAAGGCTCTTTGCCGAGAAAATCTCTATAGATGCCATGCTGGTCAACGTGTTTGCCTAGGTCGGCCAGTACATCGAACGCAGGAGGCAGCGGTATGCCGAGCGCGGTAAGGGTGCGTGCGCACCAATCTAAGAAGTTGGCGATAACCTGCTCGTTGTCTTCATCATGATAGGCCAACAGATGGAGCGTGCGCGCGGCATCTATCAGATAGACGTTTTCCAAGGAGGGTGGACGACGAAACTGCACCGGTATCCCGGCCAACGCAAAGGCCTGTGGGGCCAGCTCAAGATGAGTGAAAAGAATGACCTGGTCTTCCACCAACAAGGGCCTCAGCTCCTGGTTCTGTTCCAGAAGGAAGGTGTAGAAATTAGGCACTTCACTGCGCCCGTCCGTGCGTAGCCCTATCAGGTAGATATCGCTTATCTGCGGCTGTGTGCTGCCGGCTTCAAGGTCGTTGGTGCTGCGTACGGCACCACCCCTCTCCGCACTCTCTTCCTCAAGGCTCATAGGGCTACCTCCTTGCCACAGGGTTTCCGCTGTTGGTGCGCCTGCAGAATCGAATCGAGCAGTTTCGCGCAGAGTGTGTAGGCCGTCTCGCTATCTTGCTGGGCAATGGCTTCGGCGAGCTGCTCGTGCAGTCTGGCCTGCTGTTTCGTGGTGCCGGAGAGGGCGATAACGTCGCAAAGCGCCTCACGATGGACGCTTAGAAAGGATCGAACGAGGTCTACAAAAACCCCGTTTCCGGCTGCTTCCGCAATAGTGATATGAAACGCGATATCGGCTTCCAGAAGGCCTTGTGTATCGTTGCGAAGGCGGCAGCGCTCCCGCTGGGCCAGGAGGCTGCGGAGGCGCTGGAGGTGGGTTTCATTACGGCGTAGGGCGGCCAAACGGGCGCTTTCCGGCTCAAGGGCGCGCCGCACCTCGTAGACCTCCACAATATGGGCGCGTCGGAGGCGTTCGGCCAGGGTCTCCTGTTCGTGAGGCAGGGCACAGACAAAGGTGCCTTGGCCTTGCTTTACCTGAAGCAAACCGGAGTGCGCGAGGGCGCGAATGGCCTCCCGCACGGTCGAGCGCCCCACCTGTAGGGCGTTCATAAGCTCCGGTTCGGCGGGCAAACGACTCCCCACAGGGTACTCGCCGTTGGAGATGCCTTCACGAAGGCGCTGAATAACCTGTTCTACCAGTTGTTGGCGTTGTACGGGTTCGATGTTGCAGCTCCAATCATCAGATCGTCTGATGTTTAGGCGATTATACACGCCGACATGGCGGCCTGTCAAGCCTCCGTGGGCTTAGTGGGCACCTGACAACGGGGTAGAAAAGCCGTGGTTGCGCGTTTAGTCGAGCATAGGGCCTAACAGGGTGCGGAAGCGGATGCGGCAGGAGGTGGCTTGAGGCGAGTCCTCAATGACGATATGGAAGGGCGCTTTATGGTGAGGTAAAACGGGGTCGAAAGCGATGGGGGCCGTTTCGACGTCGAGTGGCAGCCCTTTAGAATTCAACAGTTCCACAACGGCCTGCACATGGCGAAGGGGGTGCGAGGATAGGTTTTGAAAGCTTCCCTTCACCGATACGAACCCCTCCTGGCGTTTGGCCTCTGCGGTGCAGAGGCGAACGGAGGCGTTTGGGGCTATGGAAGGAGCAGAGAGAGGCAACGAGGAGGGGTGCGGTTGGAAGAGCTTTTGGTCAAGCACGACGCCCGCTTCCAGAGCCACCAGCAGGGTGAAGCCGAATATAAGGAGGTGAGGTGGGCGATAGGGTTTTGGCCGCCGCGGGGCGGGGGATTTGGGTAGAGGCTGAGGCTGAACGGGGCTATTCTCTGCCCAAATCGGTAATGCAGACGCCGGTAAGCTCATAAGAAACGATGTCTCCTTCCATCATGGGGCGGAGCGCCCTAGGATAAAACAAGTATACTATTATAGGTAGATACTTGTCAACCATTTTAATGTGATTTTTCGTTCTAAAACCCGCCTTATTATAAGCAGACGTTGTTGTTCTCGGAGCGTGGCAACGGCTTCATTGCTAAATACGTTCAAGGGCATCGTTCGGTTTGCCGCCTAGCGATGGCGAGCGTCTGGCCAGTTCTTTCTAGAGCCAGTTCGCACAGCAAGCTTATCTTGCTCGCCCCCTATCCCGGCCTTTCCCCCTATTAGGGAGAAAGGGGGCGGTTATGCTAATTATCCAACAGAAAAGCCTATCGAAGGAAACCGAGAGTAAGCACATTGGTCGCCTATCTCCTTGTAGGGATAGAGGGGAAGGGCGCCCTGCCCCAGAAAATCTTGCGATTCTCTGGGGACTCCTGTATCGGCCTTGAACAGCTGGTGAGATGAACAACTGTCATTTCTTGTGAGATAGACACCTGTCATTTCGAGCCGAAGGCGAGAAATCTTGAATTTCAATTCCCACTGGCCTTGAGGGGGAGGGGGTGGGACTTTAGAGACTGCCAATCTCGCGGTTCTAGAGGTAGTTTACAACACAAGGCGACTTTGTTCGCCCCCTATCCCGGCCTTTCCCCCGATCCGGGAGGTGCTAGCGCATGGCGATGCAGCGGCCAGAGAGATAGGCGATGAAGAAAACGACACAGGCCGCTGAGGCAGTCAGCTCCTCTCCCAATTTGGGTGAGGGGCGGTAGGGGGTACTCTTGTAGGAAAGGCGCAGTGCGCAGCACCGTCGCTCTTGAGGAGTGGGGGCTGACAACCCCACGGTTCGACGGCCGGGTGGCAGAGAAGCGCAGGTCACTTGACTTTTTGTCTGCGAACCCAGTATACTACTCATGCTTGGTTGGCTTCTGTGCGCCCGTAGCTCAGCGGATAGAGCGACAGGTTGCGGACCTGTAGGTCGGGAGTTCAAGTCTCTCCGGGCGCGCTCTCTGCAGAATTACGGTGTTTGTCCGCCCCACCTAAAGTCTTTCTCGCTGCTTGCCAAAAATAACCCCACTGACCCGATGCCGCGCCGCATCGTTGTTTTGTTTTGTGGCCTTGCTGCTCTGTAACCAACTTTTTTGATGGAGATATACGGAGATGGCAGCATCGGTGCCCTTGCCTCGAAATGAAGAGGAGCGGCTTTGTGCGCTCTCCCGCTATTCCTTGCTCGACACCTTGCCCGAACAGGCGTTTAACGATCTTGTTGTGCTTGCCGCCCAGCTTTGTAAAGTGCCCATCAGTCTCATTAGCCTAGTTGATCGGGATCGGCAGTGGTTCAAAGCGCGTTTAGGGGTGGAGGTGCAGGAGACGCCGCGCGAGTTGGCCTTCTGCAACTACACCATTCTCTCCGGTCGCTTGCTGGTGGTGTCGGATGCTCGGAAAGACCCGCGCTTTCGGCAAAACCCCCTCGTAAGCGGCCCGCCCTACATTCGTTTTTATGCCGGTGCCCCACTCACCACCTCCGATGGCTATGCGTTAGGCACGCTTTGCGTTATAGACACCGTGCCGCGAAGGTTACGCAAAGCCCAAAAGGAGGCACTCATGGCGCTGGCCCGACAGGTTATGAGTCAGATAGAGCTGCGCTTTCAAGGCAAAATGCTCGAAAAACTGGCCGCTACCGACCCTCTTACCGGTGTGAGCAATGTGCGATACTTAAGGCAGCGGCTCGACGAACTCTTTTTACAGTCCCGTCGTAGCCGACAACCGCTCTCCCTAGTAATGCTGGATGTGGATCACTTCAAGGCCTATAACGATACCTTCGGTCATCCGGAAGGCGACCTCGTGCTCCAAAAGCTAGCCCCTATTTTACAAGCCCAGCTCCGAACCGGCGATGTTCTAGGCCGCTATGGAGGCGAGGAGTTTATGGTGATTCTGCCCCAAACCGATAAAGAGACCGCCATATCCCTCGCGGAGCGCTTGAGGCGTGCCATAGAGCAACATCCATGGCTTTTACGCCCCATAACGGCGAGTTTTGGGGTGGCTACCTTGTGTGAGGAGGTGAAGGAGGTTAACGAGCTTATTGAGGAGGCCGACCAAGCGCTCTACATCTCGAAACGTCTCGGCCGCAATCGGGTGACGCATCGCGCGGCGATGGCGCTGGAGGAAGGGGGCACCGAGTTGCTTCAGGTTTCGGAATCGGTGGCAGCCTGTTTGCCTTCGCAGCGGTTTAAGCAGCGGCTCTATCGGCATCTTGAACGGGTCTACAGTGCGACCATCGAGGGATGGTCGCGCATTCTCGATCTGCGCGATAAGGAGACGGAAGGGCATAGCCAACGTGTAACGGAGCTATCGGTGCGTTTGGCCCAGCAGATGGGCTTTTCCGAGCGTCAACTTGTTTATGTACGATGGGGGGCTTTGCTGCACGATATCGGGAAGATAGGCATTCCGGACAGCATTCTCCATAAGGCCGGCCCGCTGACGGAAGAGGAGTGGGCGATCATGCGGCGTCATCCGGAGTATGCCTACCAGATGCTCTCTTCTATTCCTTTCTTGCGTCCGGCTTTAGATATTCCCTACTGTCATCATGAGCGATGGGATGGCAGCGGATACCCTCGTGGGCTTCGCGGGGAGGAGATACCGCTGGCCGCGCGCATTTTTGCGGTTGTGGATGTGTGGGATGCCCTGCGTTCGGATAGACCGTACCGCAAAGGGTGGCCGGAAGAGAAGGTCCTGGAGTACCTTTGCGATCAGTCGGGGCACCATTTCGACCCGGAGGTGGTAGCCCAGTTTTTCAAACTGATCGGCCACCAAAGCCTCCTTACCAATCGGCAAAAAGCGGCCTAAGGGCCTTACTGGCCACAGTGCAGCGGCTTCGCTGGTAAGGGGAAGGTTATCATAGAAAACGCCGATAGGGGTAGGGCGTCGGCCTTGAGGGGGTAGGGGGTGGGGCTGGAGAAACCGCCATTCTCACGGTTCTAGAGGCAGTTTACAAAACAAGACGACTTTGTTCGCCCCCTATCCCGTCCTTTCCCCCTATTAGGGAGAAAGGGGGCGGTTATGGTTAGTTTTCAAGGGAAAGGTTATCAAAGAAGACCGCCAATGAACTTATTGGTCTCCCCTCTCCCTGTAGGGGGGCTTGAGGGGAAACGGGGCTATGTTCTGCCTCACTCCCTTTCGAGATCTGCGGGAGTAAGCTCTTCGGCAAGACAGAGGCGCAGGAGGTTCGGCTGCTCGGTATCTCTGCTGCCGGCGCCATAGCCCACTTTCAGCAGGCGCAGGGGAGGAAAGCCGAGGACATGTCCTTGAGCATCCCGCTCCGCGAACTCCGCCAAAATGGCCGCGCCGGTGGGGGTAATCAACTCCTCCTGGCGAGGGTCAAAACGAAGCGTAAACCCGCTTAGCAGTTCTAGGGTGGCCGGTGCCGGTAGGGGCATCTGGCCGTGGGCGCACTCCACCCAGCCGCTGCTGAAGGGCAGGGGAGAGCAGTAGACTTTCTCCACGCCCAGCATCTCTAACCCAATACAGGCGCCCACAATGTCCACAATCGCATCCACCGCACCCACCTCATGGAAATGGATGGCCTCCGGCGTGGTGGCATGGATTTTGGCCTCCGCATTAGCCAGACGAGTAAAAACCGCTAAGGCGCGTTTGCGAACGTTCTCCGGTAGTTGGCTTCGTTCCAGAATTTCGGCGATGTCGGAAAGATGGCGCCCATGGCCCGTATCGGCCTCGTGCAGCCTCACCTCCACCCGAACGCCGGAGATACCCTGTTTCTTTACAGGGGTAATGGCGATGTCGTAGCCAGGCACCTGGAGCTGGTCTAAGGCGGCACGCCATGCCTGCGGGTCTACTCCCACGTCCAGGAGGGCGCCCAGAATCATGTCGCCACTAATGCCGCTAAAGCAATCGAAACAGGCGATACGCACGGCCTTTTCTCGTTCCTTTCCATGTCGAATTTTGAGTGCCACCTTAGAGGGCGGCAACCCTCTCTTGCCTATAGCGCAGCAGACACTCCATCGCGCGGCGCCCCTCCTCGCCTGGGTCGTAGGAGTAGTCGTTCACATAAAGCCGAATGTGGGCAGCGATGACCTCCTCCTGAAGGTCGTGAGCGTGTTGTTTGCAGAGGGCGAATATCTCCTCATAGTGTGCGTAGGCGTAGCGCAGGCTGGCACGCAGGAGGTCTGTTAGAACGCCCTGAAGCTGCAGGTCGCGGCGCGCCACGATCACCCCCAAGGGAATGGGGGTGCCGGTCTGCTCTTCCCAGTAGGTTCCCAGGTCTTGAATAAGGTGGAGGCCATCGTGAGCGTAGGTGAAGCGCTTTTCATGGATCACGACACCCTGGGTAGCTTCTCCACGACACAGGGCGCTATAGAGCGCATCGAAAGGCAGGTAGGCTTTCGGCAGGGGGCGCTTCGCATAGAAATCGAGCAGCAGGTTGGCCGTTGTAAGCGGCCCGGGCACCAGCGTTTCCCGTTCGGGCGACCACACGCCGTCGGTCGAAAGCAGAAGGGGCCCCACTCCCCGCCCAAGCGCTCCGCCGGCAGGCAGCATTTCGTAGGTTTGCTGACAAAACGGATAGGCAGCACAGCTTATCTTCACCACGTCGAACGCGGCCTGCTGCGCAGCCTGATTAAGGGTTTCCACATCTTGCAGGTCGAAGCGGAACGCAAGGCCCCCTGTAGGGATTTTGCCGAGCATCAGCGCTCCAAAGATAAAGACGTCGTTGGGGCAGGGAGAGATGCCGACCGAGAGCACCTTTTGCGAGGTGGGAAGCATGGTTAGCGGAAACTAGCCTTCTTTGGGGCGCACCTTATGGCAGAAGCCGGTATCGTCGTGGCTGCCATCGCAGAAGGGTTTATCGTTGGAGTGACCACAGCGGCAGAGGTAAAGAGTCTCTTCGGAATCGTAGGTGGCGATCACCTTACCGAACTCATTGTAGACGGTAACGGGGCCTTGGATTTCGATGGGGCCATCATCAAAAACGGTCACTTTCATCGGTTCAGGCATATTCGGTTCGTACCTCCATAAAGATGTCTTCTCTATTTTACCGCGTGCGGCGTTAAAAGCGCCATCCTGCATTGGCTGTTGTTCAACCCATGCCGGCATCGGACAGGCGAGAGTGGGTAGGCACAAGGCCATCCTTGCAGCCGACGCCGGGGGCCAGAAAATCGGTTGCTTTGCTCCAACGCCGCGTTTCACAACATCGCCTTGTTGGAATATTTCACTGTATGGTGCCTCATCAAAATGGGCAACCCTATGCTTGCGCTCGCTTTCTCGGTGGGCTTAAAGGCTCCTTGTCGGAAAAGAGAAACGTCTCTAGGTCTGCTCACCTGTTGTTGGTTGGGCAGCGGAACCGTGATCGTCCGCCGCTAACGTATAGACCTGAACGATCTTTGGTAAAATAACCGACCAGTCAAAATTTTGCTTCACATATTCTTGGCACTCTAATGCGGGAGGGTAGGGAATCTGCCCGGATAGCACGGCGCGAAGTCGTTCGGTAAGCGCCTCCTCGGTGGCCGCTTCGGTAATCCACTCCGGTCGGAAGGGGCGTATAACTTCGGGCAGGCCGCCAATGGGGGTAACGAGTACCGGGGTGCCTGCAGCCAGCGATTCAATAGTAATTAACCCGAAGCCTTCTAGGGCGACGGTGGGCACGATGGTGAAATCCGCAGCGCGGTAGGCTATTGGAAGCTGTTCATCGGGCAGAAAACCTAACAGGCGCGCTTGATTGTGGAGGCCTAGCTGTTGAATGAGGGTTTCCAGCTCTTGAGACAGAGGTCCTTTGCCCGCAATGAGCACCAAAAACTGGGGGAACGCTTCCTTCAGTTGAGCAAGTGAGTGCAGAAGCATCTCTAGCCCCATGCGGCGTCGCAACCGTCTGACAACGAGTGCGATGGGGCGTTCCAGCGGCCAGCCAAGTTGACGACGTGCCTCTTCTTTATCTACCGCAAGATCGGCATAGCGTTCTACCTCGATGCCGCCTGGCACAATGTGCACGCGGTCTTTAGGGATACCGTACTGTTGCGCAAGCACCTCCTGAAACGCTTTTGAGAGCACGATAAAGTGTTGCGCCTTTTGATAGACTCGTTTTTCCAGACCCTTTTTTAGGCGCGTGGCCATATCCCGCTCATTTTCCGCCGATCCTTCCATAGCCCAAGGACCGTGAAAGTGAACGACAAACGGTTTGCCTTTTAAAACATCGAGGGCAGGGAACGTATAAAGGGCAAAGTGTGAGGCGATGAGGTTGGGCTGGAACGTTCGGAGCGTCTTTTGAATAGCGTTGCGGGCCGCCCAAAGCCTTTGCGGCAGAGGGGTGTTGGCAGAGGCAAAGGCTCTAATCGCGCCTCGGCTTTGTTCGGCTACGCGCGGTGAACCGGCGACCAATCCATGAAGGGCAACCTCAGGAAGGTTTTGAAGGCGATTGCAGACTTCATAGTAGACGCGATCGAGTCCGCCCGGCTGTTCCGGGAACCACCCCATGCCAATTTGAAGAATGCGCAACGACTTAGTTGAGGAACCCATGCCATGTTCCAACAGAAATATTTTTGCTCTGCAGCAATACCTTCCTCTTTAGGAACGCTTCTGACGTTATCTGAAGCGGAGAGGAACTCAAACTTGGTTCCAGTCTGCGAGAAGCTCTTCAGGGGAAACGGTGGCCACGCCCACTTTGCGTACAGCACAGGCACCGGCATGGTTGGCGATGCAGGCCGCCTCTAGAGGAGTTGCCTTGCTAAGGAGGGCCAGAGCCAACGCGCTGATGGTGGTGTCACCGGCGCCGGCAACGTCGTAGACCTCGATGGGGTGTGCCGGAACGTGGCGATGTTCCCCATTTTGGCACCAGTAGGCGAGGCCTCGCGGGCCGAGGGTGGTAACAAGCATTTCCACCTGTAGACGTTCTCGTAAAGCGGCTCCATACTCCACAAAAGCGTTCCCGTGAGGGGGCATAGGCCCTGCAAGCTCTTCGGCTTCCGACTGATTAAGCGAAAGCACCGTTGCCCCTGAAAACCACATCGCGGATGAAGGCTTTGGGTTTGTGATCACCGGAACCGCCTTTTGTTTTGCCATTGCAATGAAGGTCGTCACCGTCTCTTTCGTTAATGTGCCCTTGCGATAATCGGAGATGATCACGGCGTCTACCTTATGAATGACCTCTTGTACACTCTGCACCAACTTCGTTTGGAGGTAGGCGGGTGCCTCATGGGTACGTTCGCGATCAACTCTTAAAACCTGCTGGTGCTGCGCAATGATACGGGTTTTGCGTGTTGTGGGCCGGGACGGATCGCATAGGACAGCATGCGTACGGATGCCGATCTGTTGAATGATGGAACAGAGATTGCGACCGATCTCGTCCTCGCCCACGAAACCGGCCAAAAAGACCTTTGCACCGAGTGCGCATAGGTTATGGGCTACATTAGCAGCGCCACCGGGTTTCAGCTCCTCGTTCTGCACCTCGACGATCATCACCGGGCTTTCTGGGGATATCCTACGAACGGTTCCCCGTAGATACTCGTCGGCCATGATGTCGCCCACGACCAGGACGGCTTGGGAGGCAAAGTTATGAACAAGGTATTCGTAGCGCCCTTTTGAAAGCAGGTTCTCTCCTAACACGGTATAAAAATACCTTATTTTAGGGGAGGGGAGATACTTTCCCGTTTTGGGAGAGGAACACCTGGCAGAGGCGTCCTAGCGGACGGCGCCCTTGCCCTCAAAGCCGGTGGAGATTGAAGTTCAAGATTTCTCGCCTCTGGCTCGAAATGACAGGTGTTCATCCTCGCCTGCGGCTCGAAATGACAGTGGTTCATCTCGCCTCTGGCCCGAAATGACAGGCGTCTACCTCACCGGCTCTGCAAGCCCCACCCCCCCGCCCCTCAAGGCCGACACAGGGGTTCCCAGAAAATCGCAAGATTTTCTGGGACAGGGCGCCCTCCCCCTCCCCCTATTAGGGAGAGGGGCACCTCGCGGTGGGCGTCCTCGCGGACGGCGCCTTTGCGGCCTGTTTTTATTCTCTTCGGCGTCTCTTTCTCTAGCCGCTGCATCGCTGTCTGCTTCTACAGCCCCCACCCCCCTGCCCCTCCCCCCATTGGGGAGAGGGGAGACTAATAAGTTCATCGGCTGTTTCCGTTGGTTAGCTTTCCCTCGAAAAACTAGCATAACCGCCCCCTTTCTCCCTAATAGGGGGAAAGGATGGGATAGGGGGCGAGCAAGGCAGGCTTGTTTTGTAAACTACCTCTAGAACCGTGAGATTGTCTGCCCCACCCCTATCTCTCAGAGCTTGTGGGGGTTGAAATTCAAGATTTCTCGCCTTCGGCTCGAAATGACAGGTGTCTATCTCATGAGAAATGACAGGCGTCTATCTCAACAGCTCTGCAAAACAGAAAGGATGGGATAGGGGGCGAACAAGATAGGCTTGCTTTGCTGACTGCCTCTAGAGCCGACGAATGGAGCAAAAAAACTAAGAGAGCAATGCCTCCACAAAGGTGCGGAACCGCGCATTCGCGGTTCGATAGTCAAACCGTAGGGCGATGGGGCGTGCGTTGGCCGCACGTTCACGCACCTCCTCCCAGGTGAGGGCATCCAGCCACAGGGCGCAACGACGGTGAAATTCCGGATCGGCCGGGTGATAAGGGGGGAGCGGCCAGCCTGCCGGCGCCACATAGTCGTAATAGCCCGGAATGGGACTCATGGCCACGGCCACCCCGGAAGCCAGGTATTCAAGTACCTTAGTGGTGATACGAAAGTTTCCAAGTGCATCCAATGTTTGCGCACTAAAACCGATATCAATGGCATGCAGTGCCTGCGCCACCTCGGTTGGCGAAAGACGCCCTGTAAATACGACCCGCCCTTTCAGTGGATCGGGAACGTCCGCCTTTAAGCGCTCCAGACCCGTGCCATCCCCAACGATGAGGCAGGATATATCAGAACGGTGTAAGTGCTTTAGTGTGCTGGTAAGTTCAAGCCCATAACAGTAACGTTGTCTTTCTGACCAGATAAGGCTGCCCACAACTCCGCAGACGAGATGCTGTGGGCACAGACCGAACGTAGCCTTGGCTGCTTTACGCTCTGCTAGGGGAACATCGGTGAACTGTTCTACATCTACACCCTCTATAGTGATCGCGCGTGGAGCCCCTAGGTGAAGAGCCGCCCCGGTAAGATATGGAGTTCTACCTATGTACGCAACGCAATGGCGATAGAGCCATTTCTCATAGATGCTAAAAACATGCCCGATAAGAGGGTTATGTACGACTTTTACATAGCCGGCTACCGGGTCACCGGACGAAACGATGTAGCGTAGTCCGCGACGACGCGCCTCCCAAATGAGAGGCAAACCTCCGGCGATGCCCGTTCCCTCCAAGTAGACCATGTCCCAGGGAGCCGAGCGGAGCAGGCGATGCACCTGCTTCATGGCAGCGCGGCGCGGCAGCTTACGATCTACATCGTGATAGGTGCACTCCGCGGCGAGGCCTTCCGTAAGGCGCCGAATGCGGATGGCATCCTGTCCCCCGCCGGCGGTGGCGATGCAGAGCAGGCGTCTCATGAGGGGTGCAGCTCCTCGAAAAGGGCGACGTATTGGTCAGCCATTATCTCCCAGGAGTGGCGTTCGGCGATGGCGCGCCCTGCGCGTCCCATGGCCTTAAGGCGTTCCGGTTCGGCGAGGAGGGCACAGAGCGTTTCGGCCAGGGCCGACACGTCGTTGGGGTCGGGCAGAACCACCCCGCTTTCGGGGGTGATCAGCTCACAGCCGCCGGCCGTTTGGGCGGTTACGATGGGCAGGCCAGAGGCCATGGCCTCCAGCAGGGCGAGGGAGCAGGCTTCGTAGCGGGAGGGAAAGATGAAGAGGTCTGCGGCGCGCATCAGCTTTGGAATGTCGCGGCGGAAACCGAGAAAGTGCACCCTTTCGGCCACTCCCAGCTTCTCGGCGAACGCGGGAAAGGGGCTGTTGTGTGTGTCGCCCGCCACGGCCAGATGCAGTTGGGGAACCTGTGCCAGGGCGGCCAGCACCGTATCCAGGTTTTTGCCATAGGTGCGAATATCGCCGACGAACAGCCCTAGGGGCTTATTCGGTGGCAGGCCTAGCGCGATTCGATCTTCTTGCCCGGGAGAGAACTCCTGCAGATCGACTCCGTTATGGATGGTACGAATTTTCTCCGGGGCTAGGCCGAGGTAGGCTTGCAGTTCCTCCTTCACCTTGTTCGAGACCGCTACAAGAACTCGCGCCTGATGAAAGGCGCGTCGTTCCAAACGCGCGCTGCATTTCATGTAGAGCCGTCTATAAAGAGTGCGCAGAGAGGAGGTGGAGGCCCCGGCTGGTTGATAGGTGGGCGAGCGCAGCCAAACCTCATGGATGGTGTGGACAGCGATGATATCCGCTGGATAGAAACTGGTGAAACCGTTTTGTTTGACAATATCGAATTGTGCATGCAGCTTTCGGAGTACTTTTGTCGTTTGTAGGCCAAACCACAGGTTTCCAATAAGTGTGGTAAACCTTTTGCTCCAGGGTACCCGATGCCACACTACAAGAGGATGAGTTTGAAACTCAGGGGGTATCTCGGAAGCAATGAGACTAACGCGATGTCTTTGGCGCAAAAGCTCCTTGACGATCTCGTAGTTAACCCTTCCGGTTCCATCTCCCTTGCGGATGCGCTGTAGTGTTAAAGCAATATGCATAGCTTCCCTCTAAAATGCCGACTCGTTCTGGGCAGACGGCGCTTTAATGGGCCGCGCCGGCACACCCACCACCGTTTCCCCGTCCGCCACATCCTTCGTTACCACGGCGTTAGCCCCGATTCGGGCGCCGTTGCCGATGCGCAGCCCACAGTCCGGCTTGGCGATGATCTTGGCTCCGGCCCCGATCATCACATCGTCCCCGATCTCGATGTAGTGGGGCGAGCCGATCCAGGTGGTTGCCGCCCAAGTGACCTCATGATAGATTTTGACGCGCCGGCCGATCTTCACGTTCGGATGGATGACAACCCCAAGCCCATAGTGGCAAAACTCGATGTCGGGGGCGATCTCCGCCTCGTAGGGCAACACCGCCTTATACAGAAAGAAGTTGAGCGCCTTCAGCAGACGCGCCAACAGCCTCCATCGCCTCTTATAGGCCCAGCAGCTTCACCACCAAATCTTTTCCGGACGCATTGTTTTTAAGTGCCTGAACTCGCAGCCATACCCGTCCTAGCAGCGGACACAGGTGACGTGGACGTTTGGGCATGAAGCATCACATACTCCCGCTCCAGCGCGCCGATGCTGAACCAGAGGAGCATAACAATTGCGTAGTTGTCGCCATTAAGCCACGTGTTTAGCGTAGTGACAAGCACGCCGAGAATCGCGAGCGCTACAAAGGTTCGCGAGTGATGCCATACTTTTAAAGCACACCACAGGGTCGTCAGTATAAGGAGAATATAGACGATGCCGCCGATCGGGCCAAGGGCGAGGAACATGTTGGACCAGTCTACTTCCATATTGGTGCTGTTTGAGCCGAGCTGATAGCCTGCCAGCGTTATCGGGCCCAAGCCTATACCAAGCGGATATTGAAGGCTGGCGGTAAAACCATATAAAGCCATCGTAGCGTGCGTCGTTGCGGTGGAGGTTTTCGGGTTAGTGGGATTCGATAGGCCCTCCACCTGATGTTGAACGAGGGACTCTTGGCTAGGGCTTATCGTAAGGTTTTGTGCGCTTTTAATCCCGTAGATCAGCCCGACCGCTCCGATGAGGGCGGCCAAGGCAAGGCGCGGAGCCCACGCTTTCATCGAGCGCCCCCGAACGCTCCACAACACAACAATGCCCAAAAGCGTGCCGACAATAGGGCCGCGGACGCCACTGTAGAACATTCCGGCTAACAAAAGCAGAACAAAAGGCAGCGCCCACCAACGCCCTGCCGATATAAAGGCGATGGCGAGCACACAGCAAACGGCAAGAAAGGCTGGGTACTCTGCGGCAGAGGTAAAGAACGACATCGGGCGTATCGCGTTACCGGCATTTACGGAAGTATAACTGGGATCACTGGCTAGCCACATCTGCTCCCCTTTCGTGAACCCATAGAGGGTTTGATAGATGCCGTAGAGTGCCCCACAGGCCGCGATGATCAGGGCAACGGTGTAGAGCGTCCGCAACGTTTGGCGATCTCCGAGGTCACGGCCGATGAAAGACCAGAGCACCGGAATCACGAGAAACATGGCGCCACCTAAGGCCGCCGTCACGCCACCTTGGCTTGGATTGAGCAGGCCGATGGTAAGCATAAGGCCTAACAGTACCGCACGCACCTTGGCGATGGGGTTATCGAGGGGAATTTGGAGCCGCAGGAGTTTTCCAAACCAGATAAGGCCGACCACGGTGGGAATGACGGCAAGCAAAGGGTCTATATGGAACTGTCCCATGATGGGGATAAGGTTGCGTCGCACGCCTCCTAAAATAGAGAGGTAGATGAGGGCGAGGATGGGCAGGGCAGGCGAGCGGCGGAGGGAGAAGAAAAGGATGAAAAACGCACCCGCCATAAGACAGCGTAGGCCCAACATGGAGTTGATGACAAAGGGCAAAGCGCCAAGCAGGATGAGGGAAGGGATGAGTATCTCCAACAGGGATACTTTCCTCTGGCTCCCTCCAGAGCCGGGAAGGCGAAGAACGTAATTCTCCGAAAATAGGTCGCTATCGGTTGTGCGTGTCGTCAATTTGGTCTTTCCCTCCCTCTCTTTAGACGCTTAGCAGGGTCTGCACGGCCTCCACGAAGCGTTGGGCATAGCGCTGAATAGAAAACTCTTGCGCCCTTCTGCGGGCGGCCTCTCCCACCTGGCGCGCAAACTCGGGGTTCTGCAGGTAGCGCAGCACAGCTTGGGCAAGCGCTTCCGGCTGCCCAAAGGGCGCGAAAAGGCCATCCACGCCCTCGGTGATGATCTCCCGCGGCCCCCCCTCGGCCCCGGCCACCACCGGCTTCCCTAACGCCATCGCCTCGATCACCACGATTCCGAAAGGCTCGTTGTCGGAGGCGTGCACGACAACATCGCACGCCTGCATCCATTGTTCCACATTTTTCTGAAAACCTGCAAGAATCACGCGGTTCTGCAGCCCCAAAGCCTCTATGCGCTGCCGAAGGTAGGCCGGGTAGTCCGGCTCCAAAGCGTGTTCCCCGCCCACGATCACAGCGTGCGCTTCGGGATAGGACCTTAAAATGATGGGCATGGCCTCGATCAGCGTGTGCATTCCTTTCCAGCGCTGCATTCTCCCCACCATGCCGATCAGCGCTCCTTTGGCGGGAAGTCCGAGTTTGGCTCGCAAAACAGGAGATGGCTCGATCTTGGCTGGATCAAAACGAGAGATGTCGGTGCCAGGCACGACCGTATAGGTGCGGCGATAGGGTCGTAATTTTTGTTGCTCTTCGGCCGCCTTCTCCGATACTGCGATCACGCCAGTTGCCGGTATCCGTGTGATATTTCTATCCCAGAAGTTATTTTTGGATGGCACTCCGAGTTGATACCAGAGGGCAGGAGTATGTGCTAAGATCGCCGCAGGACCGCTGTAGATATGGGCTTTGCCCATCCAGCCGATGACACAGTCGTAACGAGAGCGACGCAAGTGCACCGCCAAACGCCAGACCGTACCGCAGTAGCGTGCCAGCTGGCGTAGGTGGCCGGAAGGAAGCACCCATACAGAGGCTCCAAGTCTTGAGGCATCGTAAACCATATGACCATCTTCCAGAAAGCAAACTTCCCATTCAGCAAGAGTCTTTCCTGCTTCTAGTAGATTAAGCAGCATCATCTCCGCACCGCCGCGCTGTTCCGCTAGAGGCATCACGATAAGAATTCTCACCCTTCTATCCCCCCTCACGTGCTTCTTGTATTGATGGCGCAGGTTCTACAGATACATGTAGTATCGCTTGAACCATCTTGTGCCTTCGCGAGCTTACAAACGGGCGCTCGAAGACCAGGTAAAAGAGATAGGCGAACCCGATCTCTATGGTGCTGCCTGTAAGAAAAAGGAGAGGATGGAACGCGGCAGACAGATGGAGTTTTTGCATGAAATGATGGCTAATGCCCTGAAAGATCGTATGCGTTATGTAAAGACTATAGGAGAAAACACCGATTTTGAAAAACGGCCGTAGGAACATCATCGTTGTGGTATGGCTGTCAAAACGATGCAACAAGATGAGAATGAGTGCAAACAGCCAACTGATGAGAAATTGGGGGAATAGTGTTCTCGCAAAGACGAAGCCTAGTGAGAGATGCGGTTTGAAAAGACTTATATTGAGGATGCATAAACCGGTCAAAAACAGCATGAAACGGGGGCGGCGGTGGGATGGAAAGCGTAGCCAATCGTAAACGAGGATGCCCAAACCGAACTGTGGCCACAGGTTCAGCGGATAGGCATAGTGAGAGAAGGCTAGCAGGTAGAGAAGGCAGAGCAGGGTAAGCCCGTGAAGAATCCGTAACAGGGTCTCCTCATCTTTCCGGCATTGCACCACCCCCCACAAAGCGGCACCGACAATGAGATAGAAGGCAACCTCGTAACAGAGTGTCCATGCCGGCGAAATAAAGGGAATCTGGTGGAACAGGACAGCAGTAAGCGTAAAATTGTAGCCTAAAAGCAGTAACATCTCCTGTGGAGCATTAGGCGCACGAAGAAGATGCTGTTGCTGTAAATTTTGTGCCGTCCGTCCGTGCGGGTCTAAAACCAAGGCTACTAAGGTCACCACAAGCGCCAGAATGAAAGCCGCCCAGTAGGTTGGATAGATACGCCGGATTCGTGCCTTCAAGTATTTCCAGGGTTTTTGGTCACGGTGCAGATTGGTCACCGCAGCATTTATAATGCAGTATCCGCTAATGACAAAGAATAGTTGTACCCCGAGATTTCCTTGCCCCATTATACGGTAAAACGGATTAGGGTGGAGGGTTGGATAGAGAGCTAGGATAACGCCCGATAGATGAAATCCCATAACCCATAGGCTCGCGATCCCTCGCCAAGCGTCGAGAGTATAATAAGGACCAAGTGTCTTAGGTTGGCTTTTGGTAGTAGGAAACCCTAAATCGTCATTCATTGGCACCCTCTGTCCAGATGGCTTATAAGCTGCGTCCCGATCTTTTCCCAACTAAAGTGGGCCTCGTAGAACGCACGTGCCTCCAGCCCCATGGCCGTTCGCCGTTCGGGGTGGAGGGCGAGGAGCGTAACAGCATCGAGAAACGCCTCTTCGTCCTCTGCAGGCGAAAGCAAAAACGCCCTGCCGTCGGCCGTCGGCCAAAGGGAGTCGGTATGCTCGCCGAAGGTTCCCACCGACGGAAGCCGATGGGCTAACGCCGTGATGTAGCTGCTGCGCCGAGTAGAAACCCCATCCACGAACGGGGCGAGATAGATGTCAATGGCCGAAAGGCGGAGCGAGGCTTCATCTGGAGGGCAATGACCCTCCGCCATTATCGGCAGGTTTTCAAAGAAGGCACACATCTCTTGCTTATTGGGGCCGATGTAGAGGAACAGTGAGGTAAGCGAGCGACTCTGGAGTCGTTTCTGCGCTTCACGTAGGTAATTCAACAGAAGTGCCCCATGAACCGTTCCGAAGTAGCCCAACACCAGCATATCCGGCGGGATAGAGAGCCGAGAGCGCGCCTCATCAGGTGGAATGCCCAGATAGGGAACGTTGGAACCGACCGGCAGGTGAAGGGGGCGCGGGCCGCCGCTCCATCGGGCGAGCTGCTGGTGCCACCACGCTTCGATCGAGATAAAGCAGCGCTCGGAGGCACGCCAAAGCTCCCTCACCTGAAACCGTTGCCAGGTGGTCATAATGGCGAACTTCCAGTTGAGAACCGGCACAAAGGTTTCATGAAACATCACGGCGAAATGGATGCCCTGCCGCTTTACGGCCCGCATGGCATAAGGCAGCCAGGGGTTGAAGCCCCATCGCCCGTAGCTGAAGGGGTTGTATTGAAGCAGCAACCAGTCGGGCCTGTAATCTGTCGCAGCCTTCACGAGGTTGAGAACGCTTTTGGGATGGGAGTAGGAGAAAGGGGTGGCGATTTCCACCCCGGGAATGGGGTTGACGGAGTACTCCTGGGGAATAAAGACCACGATGGAGTGCTGCGACTTAAGCACCTGCACCAGGTTGGCGGTATAGTCCCCGATGCCATCGCGTTGTGGGGGCAGTGCCGGCGCGATGATCCCTAGACGCATCCCATCTCCTCGTCGGTAACACAACCAGAAGCCCACATTTGTCTTCTCTGACCTAAGCTCTGCCAACTGTAGAGCGAGTGGGCGTTTGCTGTAGGGGCTTTGGCTTTCAATTCAAACAGAGAGGTTAATATAGAAGCCCCTGCGAACGTCAATAGAGAACAGGTGGAGGATACAAAGCTTCGTAGAGCACAACCCCATCTGCCTCCGGCAGGTGCCGTAGGGCGATCGGTTCGTTGTTCTCGAAGTGGCGCTGAAGCGACCAGCGACATGCGGCTCCTTTCCGTTGGAAATTAGCTCTCTTTTTTAAGTATAGACGGTTTCATGAAGAATCTTTATCTTCGTTCGTTAAGTTCGAAGTTTACGGGAGGTACCAGCTCATTTCGAGGGCGGCAGAGGCTCGTGGAGGTGGCAAGGAAAGTCAGGTACCCCGTCTGCGAAGCTTTTGGAAGATTTTTTGTTGGACGAGATTAGGCATAAAGTAGAGCAATAACGCTAAAGAACCCTTTAAACTTGGGCGATCCTTTAGTGACTGATAAAGAAACTTTCTGGCTGCTGATCGTTCGCCAATCTCCATGTATTTTTTTTGCTATCAAACGACATGACAGGCTACGACGGCGCAACAGCTCTTTCAAGTATTTGCTGTACTGTGCATCGGAAATTAATTTTGAATAGTAATTATATGATGACATATGCCATTCTATTGCACGATCCGATTTACCTGATTGTGACGAACCGGCAGTAGAGGATAGTAAGTGAACTCGATAGAATGCTAAACGTTCGGGCGTGTAATAGGCTGCTTTTTCACTGCAACTCGCTAGGTATCCCGTCCATTGATCGTAACAGGTC
Organism: Chthonomonas sp.; assembly: GCF_035294165.1. Classification (GTDB taxonomy): domain Bacteria; phylum Armatimonadota; class Chthonomonadetes; order Chthonomonadales; family Chthonomonadaceae; genus Chthonomonas. The sequence continues at coordinate 4,085 of NZ_DATGLN010000041.1, read as the reverse complement.
CCCACCTCTTCCGGGATATCCGCATCTTCTAATATCTGGCGTCGAAAAATACTTGCTTGTGCACAAGGAATGGACTGTGCAATAAGCAGGTGCACGAAAGGTTTGTGAATCCCCGGCTGCAACTCTTTTCTTTTGTATCTTGCAGATAAGTCCTCTGTCAAACGGAGGTCAATATTTCCATCGTCATCAATCACATAATGATCAGAAAAACTCACGGTAATTTCTGGATTTTGCATCATTGGGGCGACGACCTTTTCGAGAAAAGTCGGTTCCCACATGTCGTCATCATTTAAGTAGGCAAAGAACTCCCCACGCGCCTCCTGGAGCGCGGCACAAATGTTGGCGCACATTCCTAAGTTGGTTTCATTGCGTCGGTATCTCAGGCGTGGGTCTTTGAAACCGGCGACGACGCTCTCCACATCTTCGGTGCTGGCATCATCGGAGACGATCATTTCAAAATGCGGATAGGTCTGTTTCAGGGCGCTCTCGATGGCCTGCTTCAGATAGTGCGTGCGATTATAGGTCGTTGTGATGATGCTTACCATACCAGGTTCCATAGGTGGAAACTGCATGTCTCCCTCCGCGATTATTTAGGTCTATAACAGGGTGTCGCCCAGCGAAGTTACAGCCTATAATATTATGCAACATGACGTTTAATACCATGCAGGTCATTATCCCTGAATTTTATTCGTCTACATCGGCGTGATGCGGTAAAATGCAAGTGGGAACCCGAGGAATGAGAGGTATTCCATCATTAGGGGATGAGGTCCTTCGGAATATGCTTATTTGTGCGCAGGCCTTTGGCGTCCATGCTGCAGGTGGTGGTTCGCGCATTTTGCGGGCGCTTCTTAAGGAGGCACCGGAGCCTACTATCTCTATCTGTATGGATGTCAGGAAACCTCCGCCTACCTCGATAGTGACGGAGCTGCATATCCCTCCACGCCCCTCTTTCGGCCGTTTGGAGGCCACGCGCTTTCGAATTTACCTCGATCGTCTCTTCACAAATTATAGGCGCCAGCAGAGACTTCTAGAACAGGTTTGCAGAGAATACAAAGCCGGTAAGCTTCACGCAATTGCCCACGGCCCCGATTTTTGGGTAAGTTATCAGGCCGCTCGCAAGTTGCGTGTGCCTTTTTTTCTAACCGTGCATGATCGGATCGAATACAACCTTGCTCGGGATTACCGACTCGCTTACTGGCAAAAATGCTTAGGGGAAGTTTGGCAAAATGCCGATGCGCGGATGGTGATCTCGGAGGAGATGGGGGAGGGGCTGGATGCCCTCTACGGCAGACGCCCATGGACGGTGGTGACGGATGGTTTGGAGCACATTCACCCCCTTCGTGAGAGACCCCAAAACAGCTTTCGCATCTACTTTGCCGGCGCCATTCATCTTAGCTATGCGGCCACGTTTGCCGCGCTTGCCAAGGCGCTGGCCCTCATTCGGGGGCAATATCCGGCAATGCCCGTTTCGCTGACCGTGCGTGGCAGTGCCGTTCCCGATTCTTTCCAGGGCCTACCGGTGCGCGCCTTGCCTTGGGCCTCCGAGGGTGAAGTTGAAAAGGATATGGAGAAGGCCGATCTGCTCTATCTCCCCCTCCCTTTCGGCCCGGAGTATGAGATGTTTTGGCGCTACAGCCTCTCCACAAAGCTGGTAACCTATTTGGGCAGCGGATTGCCCATTTTGTACCATGGGCCTGCGGAGGCCGCCGCGGGGCGCCTGTTGGCGCGGCATCAGGCGGCCGTGCTTGCTACCAGCCTGGAGCCGGAGGAGGTGGCGCGCTGCCTGCTTGAGGCTGGCGAGTGTGCACCGCAGATCGTGGAAAACGCCCAAAGGTTGGCGCGATCCCAGTTTATGCTGGAGGAGCAGCGCCGGAGATTCTGGAAGATTGTGGGCGGAGGAGAATGATCGAATGGGGAAACTCTCCTTACGATATGTTGCCTCCCAAACCATCCTCTATATAACTAATCATATCATCGCCCGCATTCCCTCGCATTGGGTTCGGCTGCTGTTCTATCGCCGTGTTATGCGATTTCAGGTAGGACAGGACAGCTACATCTTCATGGATACATGGTTTGATACACGCGACAACTTTGTTATGGGCGATCACAGCGTTGTCAATCAGCGGTGTCGGCTCGATAACCGAGGAGGGATATGCATCGGCAACAACGTCTCCATTGCCGCCGAGGTCTGCATTCTCACGGCCGATCACGATCCGCAAAGCCCAACTTTTGCCGGCAGAGTGGGGAGGGTATCTATTCAGGACTATGCCTTTATCGGCACCCGCGCAATGATCTTGCCGGGGGTGACCGTTGGGGAGGGGGCGGTGGTAGCCGCCGGCGCTGTGGTGACAAAAGATGTGGCTCCCTATACCATCGTTGCCGGCGTGCCCGCGCGCAAGATCGGGGAGCGCTGCCGCTCTCTTCACTACACCATCTCCTATGGGCGCCTTTTCTGTTAACACGTGCCCATGAGCGTTGCTCTCTTCCAGGCCTCTCCTGCATTTGAAGAACCTTGTTTCTGATGGAGTCATTGTGAGGCCGCTTGGGCAGATATAAGTGGGACATGGCTATGATCGTAGCCTAGTTTCTCGGGCTGAAACGCCACCACCCAATGTTATACGGCGCGTCGGGCGAAACGAACAAGCGGTGGGATAAGGGGTTTGGGAAGATAGCTAAGACACAATGCCGCGTAGCTACGCAACGCCTTACGATGACACAAGGCCTCCTTTAAGTTCCTACGTGCCTCATGGATATTCCCCTCTTCAAGCTGCAATATGCCTGCATTCGTCTGACTAATGTTGACTCGGTTTCTAAGAGTTGGCCAGACTTCAGAGACTTTCTTATCTGCTAGGAGTTGTGAATAGTAATGTGTCATGCCTAAAGAAAACCACAATGACTTTTCTATTTGATTGTTGATGGCAACTCTGTCGGCTCCTAGATGACAGCGATAGCTTGCAAGCTTTTCAGGTATGTAATAGACGCCGGCTCCTTCACGACATGCCAAGTAGGCAAACCAGCGGTCATAAACGCTCTCGATTTCTAGTGGGAATGTAGCATCTACAAAGATAGCCCTACGATATACGGCTATAGATACTGGTAAAATGGCATCGAAGTCAAGGGCAATGCGATAAAAGGGCCGATGAATGCCCTCTGAAATCTCGTTTCTATGAAATAAAACCTCAAAATACTTTGTTTCCTCCCAATTTATCTGCCCATCCCCGTCTATGATGTAGTGATCCGAAAAACCCACCGTCACCTCCGGATGAGCCTGCATCGGAGGGAACTACCTTCGCCAAAAACTCCGGCTCCCAAATGTCATCATCATGAAGAAAGCTGAAAAACTCCCCTTGTGCCTCTTGCAAGCCACCAGCACGTTGCGCAACGGCCCGATGTTTGTGGGGTTTCTGCGGAAACGCACGCGCGGGTCGTTAAAAGCGGCCACTACCTCTTCTACGTTTTGGGTGCTGCAGTTATCCGAGACGATCACCTCGATGTGGGGGTAGGTTTGCGCGAGGGCGCTTTGAATGGCCATTTTAAGGTAATGGTTTCGGTTGTAGGTAGGGATGATAACACTGACCAGTCCAGGCTGGTAGTGCGGGGCCAGATGGATTTGGTTCATACGGGTTTATCTCCGATAGAAGGGAGAGTGCATTTCTGAAGAGATTATGGCATAAGGCGTCCAAAACTGAAGTATGTATACAAAAGCGCCTAAGGCGTTGGCACATTGGTATCTTAGCGGTTTAGGGCGAGACAATTTGTGTGGCTATCAGCGGTACCTGGCTATGATCGTAGCCTAGTTTCTCGGGTTGAAACGCCACCACCGCCCAATCCACCCGTGGCCACATCGTCTGCAACCATTTGACCACGCGAATAAGCGTATGGTCGCTAACCCCGGCCTTCTTTGCCCATGAGAGCCAGGTATAGACTTGGCCTTCAAAGGTAATATCCCACCATCTCGGCAGAGCATCCGGTCTCATTGTAGGGTCCCACTGAGAGATGTTGGGGGGCGAAAACCACTGCTGGGGCGTATACTCCTCGTTCTTGGCCAGCCAACTCTGGATCATCGCGTCTATTATCTGGCTTCG
>NZ_DATGLN010000040.1:0-2574 GCF_035294165.1 Chthonomonas sp. | reverse complement strand
GCCCTAACACAAACATCGTTCGCGCCCAATAGGCTCTAAAGCGTGGCATATACGTTGTCATTCTTTTGCGTCTCCTCCATAGCGTCGAAACTTTTTAGGTTGAATTTAGAACTTCACCACCGCTGCGAGTGTGAATGTGTCTTGATCGAGTGTGGTGGTGCCATGCCCTCCGAGGAAGAAGGGTTTGTTCGCGTGGTCGTGGCGATACTCCAGCCGAGTGAGAACCTGGTTCTTGAAGAGCGAGTACTCGAGGGTGAGAGTGGCCTCACGCAGCACGGTGTAGCCGGGAAGACCAAGCCGGAGGCCGGCCCCGCCCGCGCCGGCGACATCCTCGAACTGATCGTAGCACGCCGCCACAGCCAGTTTTGGAGTGAGCTGGTAGCGAGCATAACCGGCGATATCCGTCCAGTAGCCGGAGTAGTGGGTCTTACCCACATTGCCGGCACCCTGACCGTAGTCCACCTTTGCGGCCAGCTTCAGGTCTTTTGTAACCTGGTAGGTAGGCTGCACCTCGAAGAGGTTGGTATCTATCCCCCCTTTGTGGATGGGCGCTAACGCGGGGCCGTAAGCGCCGGTTCCCTCCAGTCCGCCCATATAGGTGAGGTTGGTTGTGAGGCTGGCGTTGGGCGCCCAAGAGAGTTGCACGAAGCCGCTTTTAGCATCGTTATCGTCGGCAATGTCGTTCCAGCCGTTCACCAGCCCTCCCTGAATGGTGAGCGTTTTAGAGAGGGGCGTGGTTGCCCGTAAGCCGGCATGATAGAACGGAATCGCATACTGGAAGCCGAAGCTGCGAGAGTACTCGTCATTTTTGGCGCTCTCGATCACCTCATAGCCGAAACTCGTCACGAAGATGCCGGCATCGAAGGTTACCGGGTGCTTCATGATATTGAGCGTTTTGGTGATGTAGAGCTGTTGGATCGTCTGCCATGCGGCGGTACCTCCCGGCTCGGTGGCATGAACGAGGCGGGCCGTGTCTCCGGTGGTGAGCGTGGCGGTGATGCTGAACGGTATCCCCTTTCCCTCGTTGCGGGTGATGTTCAGCTCTAAAAGGCTCAGGCTCAGTTCACGGTCGTTGATATCGAACGAACGCCCCACGTTGTCAATGCCGATCTTCTCTCCATCCGTTGTGGTTAGCACTGCGGCGGGATAGGGGCCGCGCGCGTTGATCAGGTAGTAGAGGTCGAGATAGCCTGAGATGTCCACTTCGCCGGGTTTTGGGCCGGAGCTGCCATCGGCACGCGCCGATTTCGGAGCCGTTGTAAGAACGACCAGCCCCAGAAGCCCGCAAACTCCAAGCCGATAGGCCAGCGCTTTCGCATAGCCTAAGCGTTGAGGCATTGCAGCCTGTACGGTTGTTAGGGAGAAGAGCCTCCCAAAGTGAATGTTCAATGTGCCCTCCTTTAGCTAAGGATAAAGTGGTGATGCCACGGCGAATTTGAGATTCGCTGTGGGGAAAAACAGGCTGGCTCCAAAAGCGGAACAGAGCCAGAACAGGCACGCCTATTGACCTAGCCGGGGGAGACGCTTGCCGACATCGGCGAAGAGACGACTCCGTAAAGGCATAGGGCAAAGGCGCTTCCGACGCAGCGACATTGACCAGCCGGGGAAGACAAGCGGAACGTAAAGACGCCCGCGTAAGGCGATTAGCGACGACGCTATGGGGAACAACACTGTAGGGGATTTTGCGACAAAGCCATTTACGGCATCGCTGCCGCAAAAGGGGTGAATGAACCAACTTTGTCCCAGCGCTGGGACAGATTTACACTTGCAGCAGCAGATATGCCCTGCAAGCTGTAACTATATTACCAAACAAGGTGCGCCGTTGTCAATTGTTTGGATAATTTTTTTCAAATTTTCTTGCCGAATGTTTTTTTTGCCGAACTTTGTTGGCAGCGCCACGAGAGAAGTGTGCAGGAAAGAGAGGCTCTTTCCTGCACAGAGAAGCTTTTCTAAATATCGTAGTACAGGGCGAACTCGTAGGGGTGGGGACGCAGAGCGATCTGTTCGATCTCCTGCTTGCGCTTGTACTCGATATAGGTTTCGATGAGGTCTTGATCGAAGACCCCACCCTTCAGCAGATACTCGTGGTCCTCCTCCAAAGCCTGAAGGCTTTCGGCGAGGCTGCCGGGGGTTTGGGCGATGCCGTGGCGCTCTTCCGGCTCCAGTTCATAGAGGTCTTTATCAATGGGGGCCGGTGGCTGGATTTTGTTTTCGATGCCGTCGAGGCCGGCCATCATCATCGCGGCGAAGGCCAGATAGGGGTTGGCGCTGGGATCGGGTGCGCGGAACTCGATGCGTTTGGCCTTAGGCGACTTGCTGATCATAGGAATGCGCACGCAGGCCGAGCGGTTGCGGGCGGAGTAGATCAGATTGATGGGGGCCTCGTACCCCGGCACGAGCCGCCGATAGGAGTTGGTGGTGGGGGCACAAAAAGCCAGCAGAGAGGCCGCGTGTTTCAGGATGCCGCCGATGTAGTAGACGGCTAGCTCGGAGAGCTGCCCGTAGCCCTTCTCATCGAAGAAGAGGGGTTTGCCATCCTTCCATAGCGACTGGTGGGTGTGCATGCCGGAGCCG
>NZ_DATGLN010000039.1:0-1878 GCF_035294165.1 Chthonomonas sp. | reverse complement strand
CAGTGCTCCTGCCGGCAGCATCGTGGAGTGTGATCTTTTTTGGGACTATCAGCAGGTTCCTAACCTTTTGGGTTTCGATATTCTGCGCTCCCCAAACGACAACGTTCATTTTAGCTCGATAGCCCTTCTGCGCGATCCTTTGGGTGACCGTTTTGCCGATCAAGACCCCAGCCTTACGCCCAATGTCATCTACTTCTACAGCGTTGCGCCGGTAGACACGATCAACTTCCCACAAAACGGCCAGGAGGGTCAACCTACCTCGCCTATTCAGGTTAGCCCGCTCGACCCCATTAATGTGCTAAGCCCCGTGAGCGGCCAAACAGTTAGCTCTACCCCAACCCTTACCTGGACAAGCGTCAGCGCCGCCGGGCAATACACGGTTTTGGTCTACAACCAGTTTCCGGACTATCAGTCCGACACCAATGGAGTAAATCCCATTCTCCAGCAAATTACCTCCTCTACAAGCTATACTATCACGTCCCCTCTTCCCCCGGGTACCTACTACTGGGCGGTCATTGCTCAATACACCCCCCCAAGCAGCAACGTGGGCTATGCGTTCTCCGTAAGTCCCATCGGCTCGTTTGTGGTTCCATAGGCGAACCACCGGCGAAGGCTGTTGGCAAAAACCTTATCGTCTTTGAGGGTGGCCGTCGCCGCCTTGCAAAGGCGATTGTGTGCATGCGGAAGTGTTCACGGCAGGAGGTTTTCTGCCGCAAGGCGAATCTGGTTGCAGTTGTGTACCAAAATCGGCAAATCTGTTAGGGAGGAATGTGGGCATTGAATATGCGAACGGCGCTACTTGCCTATTTAGCGTTTAGCTTTACGTTGTGTGCCTGTTGGTCATGCCAGCGGGCCACCGCACAAACCTATCGTAACATTTTAAACAGGCCGTTTCATACCATCGGTAACGGCCCTCAGTCGGTTGTTGTGGTGGATGTAGCCCATCCAAACGACAGAAATGAAGTGCAGCAGGCGATTGCGCAACGTATTCGTCAGGTCATGCAAACTCGCGCCGCCGCCGTTGCCCCGGAGATCGCCGCACTGCGCCGCCTTCATGCCTTCCCTTTGAATCACCAAATCCCGGTGGTAGATATGGTGGTAGTGCGCCATAACGGCCAGATACTGCTTCCCCAGGCGCCGCAAGTTGGCAGAAGCGTGCCGGCCAACAACAAGCTTACCTTCGTTGCCAACACCACAGGGCAATACGCCTTCGATGTGCCCACCGCCTCTGCCCTAGACAATGTGGTCAACAACCTCCTCTATCCGGCTCTTGTACGGCGCATCGGCCCCCCCCTCTGGAACGGTCAGGTAACCATTCTCAACAAGGACGATAACCCTACCAAAGTATCCGGCATCATCGGAGTTACGGTGGTGATGAACCCAGACGGCTCTGTAGATATCGATCTGCCCAACTTTAGCACAGACCAAGATAAATATCTCGGCCTATTGCAGGCGATGGCACAGACCTTCCACGGCCCTTTAGCCATTGGCTATGACGCCTGGGAGATGGGCATGGCGCGCGCCGCCGCTGTGGTTGTGGCTCAAGACCTTCAAGGCCAGTTTCCTACCACCCAACCTATAGACCCTGCTGCCGATTTTTATTACACTCCCTACTACGATGTGCTCAACCAGCCGGCCCTTGGCAACAATACCTTTTTACCCCCTACCAAGAGCAACCAAACGCTCACCGGCCTTGGGGGCATGTTGGTGCCGCGCCTGCAAATGGCCTCTACTGCTTGGCTGAAATGCTTTATCCAGAACCCACAGTTTTTCATCAACTTCAATAACGCCTATTACGATGCCTGGCAAGCCGATCATACGGTCGCTAACGACACGGTGCGGTTGCAGCAGCTTGCCTCTGCCGCCGTAGGAGGCACC
>NZ_DATGLN010000038.1:0-1755 GCF_035294165.1 Chthonomonas sp. | reverse complement strand
CGAAGCCAGATAATAGACGCGATGATCCAGAGTTGGCTGGCCAAGAACGAGGAGTATACGCCCCAGCAGTGGTTTTCGCCCCCCAACATCTCTCAGTGGGACCCTACAATGAGACCGGATGCTCTGCCGAGATGGTGGGATGTTACCTTTGAAGGCCAAGTCTATACCTGGCTTCAGGGTGCTCTAAAGTCGGGTGTCTCTACGACAACGGTGGATTCGGTGGTGAACTGGCTGAACACCATGTGGCCGCGTGTGGATTGGCACACCGTAGCCTATAACCCCCAAGCGACGGGCTATGACCATAGCAAGGTGCCCTTAAAACCGGTGCAGACCACGGCTCAGTAGTTCCCGCAAAGGAAGATAAACGGCAAGGGAGCTTACCTTCAAGGTAAGCTCCCTTGTTTATGTCAAGAGAAGCACGATGCGCTTCCCACATCGTTTCGTTATAAACAAGCCATCCCGCCGCCCTCAGGTGGAGCAAAGAGCGGATTTGGGCAGTATACTTTTATATTATATACTAGGAACCGTTCTGGCACAGCAGAGGTAAAGAGAACCGATCGAGATCGGCCCCGGAGAAGACATATGGAAGAGATGCAACCTATTCGGCGTTCCCGTAGCCAACGGCAGCCGCTTGCCCTTATTTTAGCAGGCAGGCGGTTTCTGCTTCTGCTGCTCATAGGGCTTGCCCTGCCCCTTTGTGTGTCGCAACGTGCGGCGGCGGATGCCCCCCCACTTAACATGCCGATCGAGGTGATGGGGCCGGAGGGCACCACAGTGCAGATCAAGCTGATGGCCGATTCCACCACCCTGCCCATCCTATGCCTGCGCGTTCATGGGCTGGAGGATGAACAAGAGGCCTCGGTTCGCGTAAACGATGGCGCCTGGATTCCTTTGGACAACGCACACTGCACGATTGTGGGGCCGGGAATTTCGGGCAAGTTTGGGGGCATAGGAGGCAGCCCCATCACGCTGTTCGACCTCAAAGTGCCCTTTAACCGCGATTGGTTGCGCATCGGTGAGAACACCATCACCTTTCGGTTCAACCACAGCAACGGCGTCAATTCGGGCTATCGGGTGCTGGGGGTGCACTTTGAAAACGGGCCTGCGCCCCAATACGTTTGGGACGACCCCTCGAAATGGAAGCCGCCTTTGGACGACCCGAAGGATATTGCCGAGGGGAAGGCACTTTGGCAGAGCGCGACCCTCGTTTTAAACGATCTTCCCAACGCTCCGACCATCAAGGCGCACTGCAGTGACTGCCATGCCACCGACGGACGAGACCTCAAGTACTTCAACTACTCCAACACCTCCATCATCGTCCGCAGCATGTTCCACGGCCTCTCTTACAAAGAAGGGCAGCAGATCGCAAGCTACATCCGCTCCCTCCCTGCCTCCTACGGTAGCAAGTACGGCAGACCCTGGAACCCACCCTACCAGCCCGGACCCGGTTTAGATAGCCATGGAGCGCACGAGTGGGCGGCAGGTGCCGGCATTGATGCCGTGCTCCCCAACGATGCGGCCATGCTAACCTATCTCTTTCCGCCTTCTCAGGGGAGCGTGCCCACTTTAAGCGATATGCTTAAGGTGACCAACGTTCATGGGTATTTGAACCTACGGGAACTGCCCATTGACATGCCCCTCCCCGACTGGAACCACTGGCTGCCTACCATGTCCCCCGTGGACGATACCGTCAACTTCTTTGCACCCCCTGACCCCAAAATCCCCTATGTCCTAAGCTGGTATCAGCGCTACCAA
>NZ_DATGLN010000037.1:0-8226 GCF_035294165.1 Chthonomonas sp. | reverse complement strand
ACACACCTTTCCTTGCGGCAGCTATCAACCTAGATACCCCTTCAACCAGAGAATGGTCGAATACTCCTCAATTAGAACATGTCATAACCCTATCTTTTCAACATACAACAGTTTCGAGGTTTCTTCATCTGCTCTCTCAACGCGTCGGTAAGCCAATCACTTTAGAACACGATAGCCCCTTCCAAACCTCGGTAGTAGCCGGAGTCGTTGGCTTACCCTCAGGCAACCTAAGCCATCAAAGAAGATTGCGGATATCATCAAGACTAGGGGATCCGAGTCTCCAGATATCTTTACGTCGCCTACCCACCTACAAGGTAATAGAAATATTATGTCTAGCGCTGGGCAGAGAGATAGTTGTCTGTCCCCATTTCGTCGGTTATCACCTCAGACCATCCTACTTTTTGCAAGTTGACGCTCCTTACTACCCGGCAAATTCACAAGAGTGGAGGCTTTATAAAGTGGGGATAGACCTCATTCACTATCTTCAGAAACTGCCTCCTGAAGCATGGTCACCCGTCGATCCCGTCATAGGGCACGCCCTCGTAAAAATGTTAGGGCTTTGCCTACAAAGTACCTCGATACGCATTCCTGTCTGCTCCCAATCCCCTTCTTCCCTCCACAACGTTCCTTCTCTACTCTCGGAAAGCGATCTTAGCCCTGTTCCGCTCGGATTATCAAAAAGACAATTGTTGCTACTGGATAATAATGGTAGTTTTTACTCTTTTTCCATAGGCCTAAAATTAAGACCGAGCTGTAGCCTCGCACGAAATTACCAATTAGATGGCTTCAGCTTCACGATTAACGATTGGCCGGAGGAACGCGTATGTCTACAGCAAAAGGAACTCCAGGAACATTGTATCGCAATAGACCCACCGAGAATACTTTATGGTCAATTTCAAAAAAGACACCAACTTCCCGCCACGCTGCTGCAACGGTGCACCTTCCATTTCTCAAAAACAACGACACTTGGCCATGCTCTAGAAGAGATCGGAACCCGAACAGGAATCAACATTGTTATCGTCGGCCTCCCTCAAGAGAAAATAAGTCCATCCTGCACTGCTTTCACCCGCTGCCCTCTTCTAGATATCCTCAATAGCATTCTCCAACCAAATCCATCCGCCCCACCATTCTACTGGGCTTATGCGAATAGTACCATCATTGTGAGTAACAGCCTTGTAGATCCGAACTTCGATGCGCTCAACAACAAAATGGCCCCTCTACTCCCGAATCTCTAGGCTATTGCGTGAGATTCTTTATTGAATGGTCTTTATCTTTGCTTCCGATGGGTACTAGCACAATAGGGAACGCTATTGTATAGCAATGCAGTTATCCTATACTGTCATAGAATCTGCTTGATACCCAGTTCTCACCCCCTTACTTCTCTCCTCCCTACTCAAACCTGTACACTCAGGAGAGCGACTTCAAAGTTATTTTTCTGCAAAAACTAGAGGGCTTGCATGGCACGACCGTCTTGCGGTAGAATGATAGGCGTCTGCGAAAGCGGATACAGAAAGCGTGAACCTTTAAGTCGGTCCGGTGAGGCTGACAAGGGATGTGCTGTCCGTTCTATCCTATTCTATGCATTAGCGCCCGGCCACAAGCTGGGTTAGGATTGACACAACACCCTCTCCGCCTCCCCCGGCCCCAGATCGCGGATGGTGGCAAGCTGTGTCGTGCGTTCCGCCTCCGCAAGGAGACAGAGCCGTGGAGAGCGAACATCCAAAGACGGATGCCTTAGACAACGTGCAAACGGTGCCCCTTATGGATGCCGACGACATCCGAAGGGCACTCACCCGCCTTGCTCATGAGATCGTCGAACGAAACCGAGGTGTTGAAAACCTCGTTCTGGTCGGCATCCTCACCCGTGGTGCTCCCCTTGCCCAGCGCCTCGCGCGACTCCTTCATCAGATAGAAGGAACCTCGGTGCCCGTAGGCCGCCTCGATATAGGTCTCTATCGCGATGACTACGGCACAAACCCCAAAGGCCTGCCCGCCGTCGCCCCCTCCGATATACCGGTAGACCTCAATGAAAAGCGCGTCGTGCTCGTTGACGATGTGCTCTTCACCGGTCGAACCGTCCGCGCCGCACTCTCTGCCCTCCTCGATCTGGGACGCCCGGCCTCCATCCAACTCACCGTCCTACTTGACCGAGGCCACCGTGAACTGCCCATTCGCCCCGACTTCGTCGGCAAAAATGTGCCAACCGCACGGCACGAACATATAGCCGTGCACCTTAGCGAAACCGACGGTGAAGACCGCGTCCTCCTGCAAAGGCGCGGCGCCTAGCAACAAAGTTAAGGAACTTAGGGTATGCGTCACCTATTGACTCTGCGTGACACATCGAAACAGGATATCCTGCATATCCTGCAGACGGCTGCCAGCTTCAAAGAGATTCTGCAGCGCCCGGTTAAAAAAGTGCCCACCCTTCGTGGCCGTGCCATGGTAACCCTCTTCTACGAAAACTCCACGCGCACCCGCACCTCTTTTGAAATGGCCGCCAAAATCATGAGCGCCGAAGCCATTAACATCGCCGTCGCACAGTCGTCGGTGGCCAAAGGAGAATCGCTGAAGGATACCCTGCTTACCCTACAGTCTCTCAAGGCCGATTGCATCGTCATGCGCCACTATGCCGCCGGCGCCCCAGAGTTTGCTGCAAAGCTGCTGCATACCCCCGTGGTCAATGCCGGGGATGGACGCCATGAACATCCTACCCAAGCCCTGCTCGACCTGTTTACCATTCAACACTACAAAGGCACCATCGAAAACTTAACCGTGGCCATCGTGGGCGACATCGCACATAGCCGCGTTGCGCGCTCCAATATCTGGGGGCTGACAAAGCTCGGCGCCAAAGTGCGCCTTGTCGGCCCCCAAACCCTTATGCCAAAAGATGCCCAACAACTGCCGGTAAGCGTCTATTACGACCTCAAAGCAGGGCTTGAAGGGGCCGATGTGGTGAATGTCCTGCGCATTCAGACCGAGCGTCAAGACCGAGGGCTGCTGCCAGGGCTTCGGGAATACTCTCGGCTCTACGGCATCTCGGCCTCCACCCTGCGCTACGCCAAGCCGGATGTGCTGGTGCTGCACCCCGGCCCCATGAACAGGGGCGTGGAGATATCTGCCGAGGTCGCCGATGGCAAGTGTGGACAGCATTGTGCTGTGACCGAACAGGTGACCAACGGGATCGCCGTTCGCATGGCCGTGCTCTATCTACTGATGGGCGTGCCCCAATCTGAGGAGAGCTGAATTGAGAACTATTTTGGCCGGAGGGCGCATTCTCGACCCCTCACAGAATCTCGACCGCGTGGGCGACCTGCTTATCGAGGACGGTCGCATTGTGGGCATCACACCCCCAGGCGAAACTCGCCAAGCCGATGAAGTGATCCCTGTGGACGGCCTGCTTGTAACCCCAGGGCTGATAGATATCCACGTCCATCTGCGTGAGCCTGGCTTTGAATATAAAGAAGATATTGAAAGCGGAACGCGTGCCGCCGCCGCAGGCGGGTTCACCTCCGTCTGCTGCATGCCCAACACCAACCCGGCCATAGATAGCGCCCCGGTTGTTCACTACATTCGTGAACGGGCCGAACAGTATGGCTTGGCCAGGGTCTTCCCCATCGCGGCGGCCACCAAAGGCATGGAAGGAGGCCAGTTAACCGAGATGGCCGAGTTGAAGGCCGCCGGTGCCATTGCCATCTCCGACGATGCCTTCCCCATCCAAAGCGCCGAGACGATGCGTAGGGTGATGGAGTATTGTGCCATGCTTGATCTGCCGCTGCTGACTCATAATGAGGACAAATCGCTAACCGCACACGGAGCCATGAACGAAGGCTACGTCGCTACCGTGCTCGGCATTGCCGGTATGCCGCGGGTCGCCGAGGATATTGCCGTAGCACGTAATATCCTCCTCTGCGAATACACCGGCTGTCGTCTTCACCTCTTGCACATCTCCTCGGCACGAACCGTGCAGATTCTGCGCCAAGCCAAAGCAAAAGGCCTGCCGGTTACCGGCGAGGCCTGCCCCCATCACTGGGTACTCACAGAGGAGGCCTGCTTCGGCTACAACACCGATGCCAAAATGAACCCTCCCCTGCGTACCGCACAAGACTGTGAGGCGATTAAAGAGGCTTTGGCAGACGGCACCATAGACTGCATCGCCACCGACCATGCTCCTCATGCCGCTCATGAGAAAGAGACGGAGTTTGAAGCCGCTCCGTTCGGCATTGTAGGGCTTGAGACGGCCTTTGCCTTGAGCTATACCCATCTCGTGCTTCCCGGCAAATTGACCCTTAACGATCTTCTCGCGCGGCTAACCTGGAACCCGGCACGCATTTTGGCGCTTCCACACAAACTCGGCACGCTTCAACCGAATGCCCCTGCCGATGTGGCCGTGTTCGACCTCGACGCCGAATGGACGATTGACCGCGCCAAACTTCACTCAAAGTCAAAGAATACGCCGTTTCATGGAGCTGTCGTGAAAGGGAAACCTCTTTTCACCCTGCTGAACGGCAGAAAAATAGAGGTGAATTCGCATGACTAGCAGAGCGCAAACGGTTTTCAGCGGGGGCACCATCCTCACGATGGAGCCGGAAAACCCCGTGGCCGAAGCCCTCGCGATCGGGCCCGATGGCCGTATCCTTGCCGTTGGACGGGAGTCGGAGGTCAAAATTCTTGCGCGTACCACAACCAGACAGATTGACCTTCAAGGAAAAACGCTTCTTCCAGGCTTTTTCGACTGTCACATGCATATTCTGCCTCTAGGCCTTGCGCTTATGCAAGTGGATCTCTCGCCATCTGTGGCCAAATCGGTGGACGACATCGTTCGGCTTCTGCGCAAGCGCCTCGAAGAACAACCAGACGCGCCATGCATTCTGGGCAATCGTTACGACCACAACCGCTTCGTCCCTCCCGTACATCCCACGCGATACGATCTCGATAAGGTCTGTACCGACCGGCCGGTGCGCATCGAGCATACCTCCGGCCACGCGGCCGTCGTCAATAGCCACGCCCTCAAGCTTTTAAACATCACACGAGAAACCCCTGACCCCATCGGGGGAACCATCGTACGCGATGCCCAAGGCGAGCCAAACGGTGTCCTGCTTGAAACGGCTAGCTGGCAAAATCTCGACAAGATCATTCCTCCACCCACGCGATCACAACAGATCGAAGCGCTGAAACTTGCCAATCGCTACCTCATCGAGCGTGGCATCACCTCCGCTTCCGACGCCAATACGCTCCCTGAAGAGATCGAGGTCTACGCCCAAGCGGTGCGCAACAAAGCGCTTCAGGTGCGCGTCAACGGCATGATCGCTTGGGCCGATGTTATGCGCTCCGCCGGCGACAACCCACCACCTCCTCATGAATTTCACCATCCCGATGTCAGCGGGCACCAGTTTCACATTGGGCAGGCCAAGCTCTTTTCCGACGGTGCCATCACCACCCGCACCTGTCGGCTATCACAACCCTTCCAGGACATGCCCGACAACTATGGTCTCTACCTTCACCCGCCTGAAGAGCTAGAAGCCTATATCCTAGCGGCTCATCAGAAGGGTTGGCAGATCGCCACCCACGCTATTGGAGATGCGGCCATAGACCTTGTTCTGCGCTGCTATGCCAAGGCGCAACGCGTTCACCCGCGCCCACGCCCCGGCCATCGTATCGAGCACTGTATGCTCCTCAACCCCGATCTTATCGCGCGCCTAAGACGCCAGCACATCTGGGCTATCGGTCAGCCAGAATTTCTTATGCAGCTTGGCGATGCCTATATCGCGGCACTCGGTGCAGAACGAGCCAACGCGCTCTCCCCCTATGCAACGCTCGAAGCCCAAGGGGTAGCCCAGGCCTTCAGTTCCGATTGCCCCGTCGTTCCGGGCGCTCCTCTCGATGGCATTCGCGCCGCCATGGAACGCAAAACCCCTTCTGGGGTCGTCCTTAATGAGCAAGAGAGGGTCTCGGTCGAAGTCGCCCTCTATGCCTATACCGCCAGCCCTGCCTACGCTACCCGTACCGATGATGACCGTGGCACCCTCTCCGCGGGGAAATGGGCCGATATCGTGGTTCTCTCCGATAACCCAATGCAGGTTCCCCTTTCCGAATGGGAACGCCTAAATGTAGTGGCCACTTTCATACAGGGCGAGCAAGTCTACGGAGAGCTATCTTAACAGGTAATGTATAAACCGGAAAGAAAGATATGAGTAAAGCGATCCTTGTTCTGGAAGATGGAACCGTTTTTGAAGGCGAATCGTTAGGAGCCGGTGGATACACCACAGGTGAGGTGGTTTTCAATACCGGCATGACCGGCTATCAGGAGATTCTTACCGACCCCTCCTACGCCAATCAGATCGTTACCCTCACCTATCCGCTCATCGGGAACTACGGCATCAATCCCGAAGACTTCGAGTCGCGCAAGGTACAGGTAAGCGGCCTTGTGGTACGTGAGGTATCCGAGACACCTAGCAACTGGCGTGCCGAGTGGAATCTTCACGATTTCCTCAAGGAGCGCGGGATCGTTGCCATCTCTAAAGTAGATACGCGTGCGCTTACCCGTGCCTTGCGTATCCGAGGGGTCATGATGGGAACCATCTCCACCGAGGAGACCCCACAACAGGCCCTCGAACGATTGCACTCTACCCCACGCTACGAATCGGCAGACCTTACCCGCCTTGTCACCACCGAACAACCCTATCGCTGGCACCCTGGGGATAAGGCACCGTCTCCTTTCGATTCCCTTAAGGCCTCGCGCGAAGCGCGATGGCGCCTTGCCCTAATTGATTGCGGCGTAAAATACAACATCTTGCGTAACTTGGCTGCGCTGAACTGCCAGGTTACCGTCTACCCCTGCACGGCTACCGCACCCGAGATTCTTCGAGAGAACCCCGATGGCATCGTCCTCTCGCCTGGACCTGGCGACCCAGCACATCTCGGCTACATCGTGAACACCGTGCGTGCTTTGGCCGAACGCAAACCGATCATGGGGATCTGCCTCGGTAATCAACTGCTAGGATGCGCCTTTGGCAGCCGAACCTTCAAACTCAAGTTCGGACATCGTGGCAGTAATCATCCGGTGAAAGACCTGCAAAGCGGCCGCGTCTACATCACCTCACAAAACCATGGGTACGCTGTCGATCCTGATAAACTACGCGACGGCATGGAAGTTGCCCAAATTAACCTTAACGACGGCACGGTTGAGGGGCTGCGCCACCGCGAGCTACCCATCTTCTCGATTCAGTATCACCCTGAAGCCTCTCCTGGGCCTAACGATAGTGCCAACCTCTTCCGTAAGTTCATCGAGATTCTAGAGAAGGTAGAGGCAGAAAAATGACCGTTTTCAACCGTGATAACACAGGGTTAACGCCAAACGCCAGCACCAAAGAGTTGCAGTTAAAAAGGAGAAACCGCTACTACTTTTCGCTCTTTCTGCTGTTAGTGCTCGGCTACTCGGCCTTGGCCTTCACCACCGGCTACATCCCCTCCGGCTCTATGGAGCCACTGCTGAAGCCGGGTGATCATGTGCTGCTGATGCGGGCGTGGGCCGCTTACCCTTTTGGCACACTCCCCTCCCGTGGGGATGTAGTGACCTTCCATTTCACTAAGGCGGCTCAAGAGCGCGACGCCGCCAATTTCCCCGGCACCGAAGCAGCCACAATTAAGAGCGGAGAGATTCTTATTAAACGAATCGTGGCCCTGCCCGGTGAGACCGTGCAAATACTCGGTAACACAGTCTATATCAACGGCAAACCGCTGCAGGAAAACTACACGACCATCCCAGTTAGCAATCCGAACCTCTACTATCCTTACGCCGTCCTTCAGCCGCTAAAAGTGCCTTCGGACTGCGTTTTCGTCTTAGGAGATAATCGCAACAACAGCGACGACGGCCGCTTTTGGGGGCCTCTACACATCAACGATATTACCGCGAAGTACATTATGACCCTCTATCACACCAAACCGCCTAAGGATTCGGAGAGTCAGTGAGGCCGAACCTGCAACACATAGTGAATATACCGACATGGAAAGCCATCGCCTTTCATCGGCGAAAAGCTTTTCCTCTCCTACTTCTCCTCTGCTCTGGCCTCATGCTCTTCGTACGACTCTACGCCTTATCCAGCGATGCCTATCCTCGCCTTTCCTGGAGCAGCGCCCTCCTCACCGACGAAGGCTTCTACCTCCATAATGCCAGAAACCTCCTCCTCTTCCACCATACCACCACCGATGACTTCAATAACGACCTCA
>NZ_DATGLN010000036.1:0-2715 GCF_035294165.1 Chthonomonas sp. | reverse complement strand
GCCCAACGACAGCATGAAGATGGCCAGCAGGTAGGCCGCGATAGGCTCACGCTGCACAATGCCACGTAGATCGGTGAGCGTTTGGCAGTCGTGGCCGCGCCGAGAGAGATAGACCAACACGCCAAAGGCGCCCATGGTCATGAGAGTATAGGCCAAAAGGTAAAACAGCGCCGCGCTGAAGGCAGCGCCTTGCGCCGTGGTGGAGGTGATGGCCGCAAGGGCGGTAGCTAAGTAGCCGGCGTGAGCAATGGAAGAGTAGGCCAACATCCGCTTAACGTTCTCTTGGGTGATGGCCAACAGATTCCCCACAAACATACTCAGCACGGCGATGACCTCTACGGCACCGAGCCAAAAGGCATGCGCGGGCGCCATAGCCCACAGAAAACGAAGCAGGGCCGCAAAAGCCGCCACCTTAGCGGTGCAGGCCATGTAGGCTGAAGCCGACGTAGGAGCCCCCTCGTAGACATCGGGAGTCCACATATGAAAAGGCACAAGAGCCGCCTTAAAACCTAAGCCGATAAGCACCAACGCCATGCCGGCCATCAACATGAAGGTCGGTTCGCCGTGCTGCATTCGGAAGGCAATCTCAGAAAGCGATGTGGTGCCGCCTATCCCTGCCGACTGCGCCGAGCCACCGTAGATAAGCGCCGTTCCGTAAAGGAAGAAGCCTGCCGCAAAGGCGCCGAGCAAGAAATATTTCAAGGCGGCCTCCTCGCTCCGTGCGTTTGTCCGCAAGAAACCGGCCATCACATAGAGCGCCAACGACAGGGTTTCTAAGGCCACAAACAGCACGATGAGATCGTTGGCCATCGCCATCAACATCCCCCCCACCGTTGAGAAGAGGATGAGGGCGTAGTACTCTCCCAAGTTCAGCTTGTGCTCTTCTAGATAGTTCATGGCTAGAAGGATGGCCAAAGCGGCCGATGTCAGCAGCACGAGGCTTATCGCAAGAGAAAAATGATCGATGACCAAGGCCCCGTTGAAAGCGTAGAGGTTTCTCGAATAGGTGTTGATCTGGGCGATGGCATAGCAAGCCGCAAGGCCGACCCCAAAAAGACCGAGGCTGCTGCTAAGCCAGCGAGAACGGCGCCACCAGGCCACGCAGGAATCGGCCACCATCACAAGAATGCCGGTTATCGCTACGATGAGAACGGTCAGAAGAGCGTGCAGACTTTGCGAATTCGTCATCACTTCGTGTTACCTCCTGAAGGCAAAGCCGGCGTCGCCGCTCTGGGCGTTTGTGGCGGCGATGGCATAGGCCTAGAGAAAGGAGAGTTGTTGAACGGAACCCCTCGAGGCGCCGATCGGCGCTGTGGGTTGGGCGACAAACCTGCCGGAATGCGTCCACCACGCGGCATCATGGAGAAGGGAGGACGCGCCCCAGGTGGGAAATGGGTGGGGACCCCTGTGGGCGCGAGGCGGATCGTGCCGTGCTCTCGGTGCGCCTGATAGGTCTCCTCGATCCACCGTTGGTTCAGCAGGGTAGCGACGGGCAAGTCATCACGGATCGCCTCAGAAGAGGCCGGGATCGTCTGACCGACAGGCACGCTCATAGGGCGAACCCAATAGTGCGTTCCAACGCCCAACCAAAAGATGAGCGCGGCCAAAGGCACAAGCACCGGCCATTCGTAACGCCCTAAATCGGGCAGCTTCCGATAGGTTTCGGGGAGCGGGCCGAGCATAAGCCGCTGATACCACCATAAGATGTAGACCGTTGAGAGGATCATGCCGGTGCCCGCGACTGCGGTAGGCCAATAGTTCCCTATTGTAGCCGTCTGTGAGGATATCCAACTGCCGAGGAGAACCGGAAACTCACCGACGAATCCGCTGAAGAAGGGTACCGCCATGCTGGAGAAGGTGCCTATAAGCAGCAGAGTCGCTAAGGTGGGCATCACTTTACGCAAACCACCCAAATCGCGGAAAAGGCGCGTGCCGCACCGTTCCTCCAACATGCCCAAACCTAAAAAGAGGAGAGGCGTGGTAAGTCCGTGGCTCAGGTTGGCCAACAGCGCGCCCATCAGCCCAATGCGCGTGAGGCTGAAGATGCCCAACACCACAAACCCCATGTGAGAAACGCTAGAGTAGGCCACCAGACGCTTCGCGTCGCTCTGAATGGCCGCCACAATGGCACCATAAACGATGCCGATGATGCCGAGCACAATGAAGAAGGGAGCCACCTGGTTCACCTGCGCTGCGAAGATGGGGAGGCAGATACGTACGAAACCATAGACACCCGTCTTCAGCAGCACGAGCGCTACGCTCCCAACCGCCGGAGCCTCCACGTAAGCGTCGGGCAACCAGGTGTGGAATGGGAACATAGGCGTCTTTATGGCAAACGCCAAGGCGAAGGCGCCGAAAAGCAGCATAAGCAGATGGGGGCTTAGCTTGTGCAAGGCGGTGAAGGCCGCCGAGTTCGGATTGGATAGCGCCAGGAGATCGAACGTGCCGGTGTAGTGATAGATGGCAGCAATGGCCACCAACATCAGCACACTTCCCAAGAAAGTATAGAGGAAAAACTTAATCGCTGCCTTACCGCGCTCCGGCCCCCCGTACTGCCCCACAATGAGATAGGTGGGGATCAGCGTGGCCTCGTAGAAAAGATAGAATAGCACCAGATCTAGTGCGCTGTAGGCGCCGACAAGCCCACCTTCCAGCAAAAGCAGCAGGGCCACCATCTCGCGTGCGCCCCGTTTGGCCTGTGCGGCGTAAATCGCG
>NZ_DATGLN010000035.1:0-14547 GCF_035294165.1 Chthonomonas sp. | reverse complement strand
TCGCCCGTTAAGCGGCCCAACAAGCAGCTTGTGGACTTCAAGCGGGTGGAGTTGCGCCCGGGTGAGACCAAGCGCGTGGAGCTGAGCCTACCCTACGAATCGCCCGCACTTTGGTATTGGGATGCCGATCGGTCCAAATTCATGCTTCAGCCCGGCACCGCCACGCTCATGGTCGGCAACTCCTCGGCCCATATCGCCCACGCCTCTACCATCGAACTCGCCTGAAATGGTTCCCTCACCCACCGTTTTACGGTGGGTGAGGGATTGCTCTGCTGCCACAGCCAGAGAGGTCGAGAAAATGAGAATTACGGTTTGAAAGCGAGTTTGTAAAGCGGCAGCCATGTCCATCTCTCTCTGCGTCCTAACAGACGGTACACCCGCAGGTCTCTCGGCCAGTTTAAAGCCCTGACAAGTCTCCGGCGAAATTAAAGCTTTGTCTCTGGCGTCAACGAATTTCCTCTTTTCAAAAAAGAGGAGTATTTCTGATGGTGTCGAATTAGATTTTACTTCGCTTGCCTGAGGGTGGAAACGATGGACCTATCGCAACTAACTGAAAACACCGTTATCTGCGGGCCTGCATTCTCCGAGTCAATACGCATTCTTTCTGCGAAGGCGATCGGAAACCGCGTGCAGATCGAAGGGGTTGGAGTGAGTTCCCAGACGTACTATAATGTCATCTTAAACCAATCCGAGCTTGCAGCGCTTACCGTTTCCCAGTCACAACGACTCTCTTTCACAGGCGACGCGGAAGGGTTGTTCCTCTATGTAGAAGCCATTCGCATCCGCAACGCCTATCAGTTTGATCCCCTCTACGGCATTAGCGTATCGCAGATAGACCCGCTTCCTCATCAGATCGAGGCCGTCTATTACTACATGCTCAAAAACCCCCGCATTCGCTTTCTCCTCGCCGATGACCCAGGCGCCGGCAAAACCATCATGGCCGGGCTTCTCCTTAAAGAGCTGAAATATCGTGGACTGGTGGAAAGAACCCTCATCGTGGTGCCAGGTCACCTAAAAGATCAGTGGACGCGCGAGATGAAAGAGCGTTTTCAAGAGACGTTTCTCCCTATAGATAGGGCAGTCATGGAAGCCCATTGGGGGCAGAACGTGTGGGTAGAGAAGAACCAGCTCATCACTTCGATAGACTTTATCAAGCAAGAGGATGTGCTACCGGCTCTGGAAGAGGCCTCTTGGGATTTGGTAATTGTAGATGAGGCACACAAAATGTCCGCCTACCGCTACGGTGATAAGATTGACAAAACAGAGCGCTATCGGGTGGGCGAAATCCTTTCTAGAAACTCTCAAAACCTCCTTTTTCTCACTGCCACCCCGCATCGTGGAGACCCGGAAAATTTTCGCCTGTTTCTCGATCTGCTTCAACCGGGGTTGTTTGCCAAACAGGAGATGTTAGAACAGTCCATTCAAAACCAGGATAACCCCCTGTTCCTACGACGCCTCAAAGAAGATTTGAAGAATTTCGACGGCACTCCGCTCTTTCCCCCACGCCACGTGCAAACGGTTAAGTACCGCCTGAGCGAGGGAGAAAAAAGGCTCTACAATGAGGTAACTACCTACGTAAAATATCATTACAACAAGGCCTTGAGCAGTCAAAAACGCAACGTGGCGTTCGCTCTTGCCATTTTGCAACGCCGTATGGCCTCCAGCATCCGCGCCATCCGTTGTTCTCTTGAACGACGCCAAAAACGCCTCACCGAGCTTTACAACCTAGGCGCCGAGTTCCGGCAGGCCATGGAGAACGTCAGCCTAGACGAGGAGAGCCTGGAGAACGCCGAGGAGGTGGAGCAATGGAAACAGGAAGAGGAGTTGCTGGAAAAGCTTACCGCGGCCGAAACGTTAGAGGAGCTAAAGGCAGAGATCGATCAGGTAGAGAGGCTCGCCTCCCTCGCCAAATGCTTGGAACAAAGCGAAGCCGAGACCAAACTCAGCGAACTTCGCAAGGTAATCGAGGAGACCGAGGCCATTAGTAGAAGCAACACCAAACTGCTGATCTTTACCGAAGCGCGCGAAACCATGGAGTATCTTGCCGATAAACTAAGCAGTTGGGGCTTCCAGGTCACCACCATTCACGGCGGGATGAACATGGAGGCCCGCATCCAAGCCGAACACGAGTTTCGTAATAGCGCCCAGATTATGGTGGCCACCGAGGCCGCCGGCGAGGGAATCAATCTTCAGTTCTGTTGGCTCATGGTCAACTACGACATCCCCTGGAACCCAAATCGCCTTGAGCAGCGTATGGGGCGTATCCATCGTTACGGCCAACGGAACACCGTGCGCATCTACAACCTCGTCGCCGCAGATACTCTGGAAGGACGCATTCTCTCCGTGCTGTTCGATAAGCTCGACCAAATGCGGGCTCAGCTCGGCGACCGCGTGTTCGACGTGATCGGCGATGTCCTTCTCGGGGCAAGCCTTAAAGAGCTGATTTTAGAGGCCATTAGCAATCAACGCACATTGGATGAGATCGTCGCGGAAATGGATCGAATCCCCAACGCCGAAAGCATCCGTAAAGCCCGTGAGGCGACCCTCGAAGCCCTGGCAACCAGACATATTGACTTCACCCGCATACTCGGTGAGCAACGCCTGGCACGCGAAAACCGCCTAGTGCCGGAATATCTTGAGCAGTTCTTTCTAAAAGCGAGCCGCCGGCTGGGGCTACACATCGAAAAACGCCGCGATGGCTGCTGGAACGTACCCTCGGTTCCGTGGGAGCTGCGCAACGTTCCGGTGAGCTTTCAAAATAGGTATGGCAAGGTCGGCAATGACTACAGGCGGATTACCTTTGATAAAGACAAAGCCTTCCGCGAACAGGCCGAGTTTATAACCATGGGGCATCCGCTCATGGAAACGGTGGTGGAAACGGTGCTCAAAAACCACGAACCCGATGCCAACGCTGGGGCCGTATTTTATGACCCAGAAGCAAAAATGGACGGCATTCTATGGATTCTCTCGGGCGAGGTGCTCGATGGCAACCGTAAAGTGGCAGGTCAAAGGCTGATCTGCCTCTATCAACCAACGGCAGGGGACGTACAGGTCGTTCCCTCCTCCATCCTGTGGGACATCAAACCGGCAGTAGTCGCCGAGCAGGATGCGCTCTCCGGCCTCGCCCTCCCCGACCTCC
This sequence comes from Chthonomonas sp., assembly GCF_035294165.1. Classification (GTDB taxonomy): domain Bacteria; phylum Armatimonadota; class Chthonomonadetes; order Chthonomonadales; family Chthonomonadaceae; genus Chthonomonas. The sequence goes on along the minus strand of NZ_DATGLN010000035.1, from coordinate 11,408 downwards.
AAAACTCCGCTTTGGATAAGGCCCTCGACGAGCTGGATCGGTACAAACAGGAGCTGCTGGCGCATCGCAAACACCAAGCGGAAATAAAGCGACGATATGGCCTCTCTTCCCTCGATGCGATGATCTTAGAGTCTGACGCCAAGCTTACCGATTACGAAACGCGCCGGTTGTACGGGCAGCACATTCCGGAGGCAACCATTCAAAACGAACGGCGGCATAGAGAGGATTTGGTGCAAAAAAAGAGGCGGTTGGAGGAGGAGATACGCATCGAGACGAACCTCTATCCCTCCACCCCGAAGGTGCTTGCGGTTGTGCGTGTGCTGCCCATGCCCCAGATCGGCCAGGAGATGCGCAGCGATGCGGACATCGAACAGGTTGGCATGCAGGTGGCTATGGCCTTCGAGCGCCAGCAAGGGCGATGCCCTGAAGACGTTTCGGCGCAGTGTTTGGGCTACGACGTCCGCTCAACCGATGCCGCCACCGGCGCCGTTCGTTACATAGAGGTGAAGGCCCGTGCCCAGACCGGAGCCGTTGCCCTTACCCCTAACGAGTGGGTAATGGCCCAACGTTTTGGGGATGAGTACTGGCTCTATGTGGTGGAGAATGCCGCCATCCGCCCCATCCTCTACACCCTTCAAAACCCTGCCGCGAAACTCCAACCGGAAGAGGAGATCGAGATCGTTAGGTATATTGTAACCGATTGGCGCAAATATGCAGAAAAAATTTAGGAGAGTTTGAATGAGAATGAAAGTGCCTCCTTCGTTCGTACGAACAGCACAGTTCATCTTAAAAGCGTTGATCAGACTGCTAATGGCTGTTTTGCTTATTGCGTTTATCGCTATTTGTGTCTTATCATCCAAATGGGCACTCCAAGCCTCCGCGGTTGCCACCATCATCATGGCGGCGGTAACCGCCGCCATGGCCTACTACACTCAGGAGAGCGTAAAGGAAGCGCGAGTTACCCGTCAGGAAGCCGAGCAGCTGAGGAAACAGCTCGTTTTTCAAAAAACACTTGTACGCTTGTGCAAGACACTCGGACAGTACCGACAATTCTTTCTCAATCACATTGTCATGGGGAATCTCACCCTTAATCTACACGCCCTAAAACAAGAGTGGGACATATTTTTGCTCCGGTATAAACCGATGACGGCACCTTTCGAACTCTTCGGCTATGTTCAAGAGTTCTGTGAACAGGTTTTATTGCCTCCAGAACTCCTCGCAAGACTCCTAGGACAAGTCACCTACATCAATTGGCTAATAGATGAGTTTGATACGAATTTAGACAAACTCATTCCCAACGCCAATCAACAAGGGCAGGTTCCTAACATAACGCTACAGGTCTCGCAACTCAACCAAGCTCTTTTGAATACTGCGAAGGATATTGCATATTTCCTTCTGCAGCTTATCTGCTATTGTATCGCTGAAGCTAGAAAACAAGGATTTCAAGAGATAGCTGATGCGTTTTCGCAGGTTGAGTGTGTTAGGGATAGGTCATGGATTCAGAATTATTCGCGCCCCAACCCCACAGGCGCACTGTTCCACACAATACCTCCTGAACCCGCGGATTATCCAGATTGTCAAATGTCTAACATATAGTTTATTAATATCACACATACATATACCGGAGGTACTATTACTCGACAATGAACAAGAAAGCCTTTATCGAAACGAGTTTCCCTGTGCGCGAGATTAGCCAAGAATCGGTGAAAGAAAAGAACATTCGACAGGGGCACATCTCTACCATGCATATCTGGTGGGCAAGACGGCCCTTGGCGACTTCGCGAACCACGATCTACGCTGCCCTTACTCCCGAACCCGCCGACGATGTGGAACGGGAACAGAAAGCCCAGTTTCTTCGCCTTTTGGCCAAATGGGAAAACTCCGCCAACATCCATCTGCTGCAACGCGCTCGGCAAGATATTCTGGAGGCCTGCTCCGCTAAAGATGGAGAGCCAAAATCGCCCCCTAAAGTGCTCGATCCCTTTGCCGGCGGCGGCTCTATTCCGCTCGAAGCCCTGCGCCTCGGCTGCCAAACCTACGCCTCCGACCTTAACCCGGTGGCCGTGCTCATCGAGAAGGCCGTTCTGGAGTTTCCGCAAAAGTACGGGTGCCCTCAAACAGACTCCAGCCCTTCAGCCCAAGCCACAACAGCGCCGCACGGCTCCGGCCCACAAAACCCTCTGTTAGACGACGTAAAGCGCTGGGGGCAGTGGGTGCTGCAGGAGGCCAAAAAAGAGTTGGAGTGCTTCTATCCCGTCGGCAGCAACGGCGAACGACCGGTTGGGTTCATCTGGGCGCGAACGGTACGGTGCCAAAACCCATCCTGCCGAGCCGAGATTCCCCTCATGCGACAGACGTGGTTGATCAACAAACCCAACAAAAAGTTGGCCTTACGTCTCGTACTCCACCAAGGTCGTGTGGATTTCGAGCTGGCAGAAGACGCCGCCATTGACTTCGACCCCGAAATAGGCACGGTGGCGCGGGCTAAGGTGATCTGCCCTTGCTGTGGGGGCGGGCTAACGGATAAAGAGGTTCGCGCCCAGTTTCAAGCTGGCCAAGCCGGGCAGAGGATGGTGGCCGTAGTCGCCCATCGGCCCGGGCAGTCGGGCAAACTCTATCGTTTGGCCTCAGAGGACGACATGCAGGTCTTCACCGCAGCCGCAACCGCCCTCAAGGCCAAACGCGAAGCCCTCTATGCGCAATGGGGCTTAGACCCCGTGCCAGATGAACCTCTTCCTGAAATCGGCACATTAGGCTTTCGAGTACAACGATATGGCATGAATACGTGGGGCGATCTCTTCAATCCCCGCCAGCTCCTCGCGCTCATCACCTTCACCGAAAAGGTGCGTCTTGCCCATACCCAAATGTGTCGGTCCGGCTACGTAGAGGATTACGCAAAGGCTGTAACTACCTATCTGGCACTTATAATCAGCCGGATAACCGATTTTAATAATGCCTTTGTAAGATGGCAGCCTCAGTGGGAATTTGTGCCGAATCTCTTTTCACTCCAGGCCTTGCCGATGACATGGAACTATGCGGAGTTAAACCCAATTGCTTCGATCCTCACAGGTACCTACGAAAGTATGTTTAGGCAAATCGTTAGACCACTGGATGAATTAAGCCGTTTTATTTCAACCGACTTGCCCGCACCACATGCCACCCAAACCTCGGCGACCACCTTGCCCTATCCAGACAACTTCTTTGATGCCGTGATCACCGACCCGCCCTACTACGATAATGTGCCCTATTCTCATCTCTCCGACTTCTTCTATGTGTGGCTTAAACGCTCCGTCGGTGACCTCTTTCCCGAACTCTTCACCACACCGTTGACTCCTAAAAAACAGGAGGCCGTGGCCTACTCTCACGGCGAAGGAGGGTTTGAAGAGGGAAAACGCCTCTTCGAGGAGACACTGACCCAAGCATTCTGTGAGATGTATCGCGTGTTGAAGCCGGAGGGCATCGCGGTCATCGTCTACGCCCACAAGAGCACCGAGGGCTGGGAAACGGTTATCAACGCCTTGCTGCGTTCAGGCCTCTACCTCACCGCGGCCTGGCCGCTGAATACGGAAATGGAGACACGACTTCGCTCTCAGGAATCGGCCGCCCTTGCCTCCTCGATCTACATGGTCTGCCGCAAGCGCGCCAAACACGAAACGGCCTACTACGAAGACATTCGCGACACGATGAAAACCCGCATCTATCAAAAGCTAGACCAGTTTTGGAAAGAGGGCATCGGAGGCAGCGACTTCTTCATCGCCGCCATCGGCCCCGCCCTTGAAGTGTTCGGCCGATATGAAAACGTGAAAACCTACGCTGGCGAGGAGGTTTCCGTGCTGAAACTGCTGGAGGAGATTCGCAAAACCGTGAGCGAGTACGCCATCCAAAAAATCTTGAAGAACGGCCACTCCGGCACCATTGACCCGGAGACCCGTTTCTACCTCCTCTGGCGGTGGACCTACCAAAATCGCCTCCTGCCCTTCGATGAGGCGCGCAAGCTGGCAACCGCCGTGGGCATCGAGCTGAGCAACTATTGGGATGGGGGGTTTATCCAGAAGGAAAAGGAGAACATTCGCCTTCTTGGGCCTACCCAACGCGCGGCAAACCTGCCGGAGAGGCCGCTAAACCACATGATAGATGTGCTGCATGCCTGCCTCATTCTATGGGAAAAGAACGACCGCAAACGCATTCAACAGATTCTGGATTCCACCGGCACCAACACCAATCCGGCCTTTTGGCGTGTAGTGCAGGCCATCGCCGAATCGCTGCCGGCAGGCGACAAGGAGAAACAGCTCCTGCAGGGCTTTGCCTATGGACGCGCCAACTATGGCGCCGAGACCGTGCACGAGCGCGGCAACGACAACCTGTTCTCTTCCACCGACGACTAAACACACACGGCAACCGGCTAAAAACCTTCGGTTCTTAGGCATCTGGCCTGGGGGAAGTCTGTCTTCTCCCAGGCGATCTTCACCCCGTTGCCAAAAAACGGAAAAATCCATGCTGCTAAAAAAGAGCGCGACTTCGAGACCATTCACCCTCTCCTCAACCTCCTGACTTCGGATGAGCTTAAAATAGCTGGTCTCCTACAAAATGAAAATCCCTTGCCCAGAGATTCCGCGCGTAGGAGTCAAGCTCGAGAAAGATGTTGTAAAGGGTCTTCTGCGCAGGCTCCATTCTCAGCATCTGGCGACCACCGCGGCTCACAGGCAAATAGCTTCTGAGGCCTCCAAACGGGGACGCCCTCAACTCTTTGACAGTGGGGTGGCTGGAGTCCACAAACGGATTGTAAAAAACGAATGGCACACGAAAAGGAAGGCTGTTAGGCCCTAAGTTAGGCAGGATGAGTATCGCCAAACAGTCATCACTATGCCCCCATAAGTCCTTCGATATCGCCTGCAATTCAAGTTCATACTCGGAATAGCTATCAAAATTTTTCGCCCGACATACCCCATCGTCCGGCAAGCCATAAAAAAGCTCGAGACATTTTGGCTCCGTAATGCAGGGCTTGAGAATGTTTATGACGAGGATAGAGGGATAGTTTCCACTTGCCCCGCGGCACTGCTTTCTTTTCGTCGCTAGTTCTTTCACAAGCCTTTTCCTTAAACGCTGCATATACTCTGTAGGTGCATAACCGGCCCAACGACACTCTGAGCTAACAGGGCACCCCGGTGGGCTGGCTTGCAAGCTGCGAATACAGAAACGCCAATCGCCCTTCTCGAATAGCTTCCAAGGTAATTTCTGAACAATCATCTCTAGTATCGCTTGAAGCAGTTCCTGTTCAAGGCTCGAAAGAGATAGTGTTTGCATTCCCACCTTACAAATGCAAATTGAAAGTGGCCCAAGTGGACTTTCCGCATAGACCCTATCAATCACCGGTTGAACTTGCTCGATACGTCGGCGTTCACCGCTTCTAGCTCCGTCTATCTCGTGCAACACCGTGACCTCTACACAGACCGGCCCCTGGCGAGTCTGCAAGCTAAAATCCGGACTCGATTCTTCACCATCTGCCGGCGCGTTTAGGGTTATCGAGCACCCAAGCCGCTTCAACAGTGCATAGGCAATCAATTCATTAAAGGCTCCGAGGAATGTCGCCCGATCATTCGAGTTAAGGCGCCCACGCAAGTCGTCTAGATAGGCTCCGGGATACTTGTTCAAAAGCACGTTCAAGAGCTTCTCTATCTGAGGATCGAGTGGTTGCTTCGTTTTTATCTTTTGTGCAGACATGTTCGATGATCCGATACGCTCGATTTTTGATTTATAATTTACAAATACTACAAAAACGTCCTTTCGGTTTCCGGTTATAAGGGCTTCCAGAGTATTTCCAAGAGGAGCAAACTCTTGAGGTTCACCGGAATCCCCGTAGGCTTCCCTAAAAACGAAACGTGGAAAAGCAGGAATCGCGCTATGATATTCAAAAATATTGGATAATCAGCACGCTTCTTCATCCACCATCCCCTTGCCAGGAGGTCATCATGAGATTAGACCCGTGGTGGCAGGTCGCCACCCCACACCAAGATATTCGAAACAAAAGCTTTTCCGAGGCCGTGTTTGCGGCGGACTTAGGCGATGTGCAGAATCCAACGGCACCAAGCGATTACCGTGATCCACGCCTCTTTTTTACCAAAACCTACCTCACCGAAGGGCTTAAAAGCCTCTTGAACAACATCTTAAAGCGTCTTTGCCACGGTTCGGGCGATCCCGTTATCCAGCTACAAACCCCCTTTGGCGGTGGCAAGACACATGCCCTGCTCGCCCTCTACCATCTTGTGCACTCCTACAACGAGGTTCGACATCTTGACCAGATTCAAGCCCTCATGGCCGCTTACCCAAACTTTCAAGGGGCTAAGGTGGCCATCTTCGTCGGGACGAAAGCCGACCCCATTCACGGCAAAACCCCCTGGGGGGCCATCGCGGAACAGTTCGGCCTCTACTCCCTTGTGCAAGAACACGATAGCAAACGAGTCTCTCCTGGCACCGATGTTTTGGAGCGGATGCTGCAAACGGCCGGCCCTAACCTCATCCTCATTGATGAACTGCTGGAGTACGTCGTAAAAGCCGCACAGGTAATGCCTCAAGGCCAGATACTTGCTTTTCTTCAAGAGCTTTCCCAAGCTGTTGCCCGTTCCTCGCACAGCGTGGTGGTGCTTACCCTCCCCACAGGCCTTTTTGAGCAATTTGACGCTAACGCCGCGCAGATGCTTACCGAAATCCAGCATGTCTATGGGCGCATGGAAAGCATCTATGAGCCGGTAAAGGGAACAGAGCTTTATGAGATTATTCGCAAACGACTGTTTGAGAGCCTGGGCGATACCAACACCCATCGTGCCGTTGCCGATGCCTACTTTCAGCTCTATCGTGAGCTTGGCAGTGAGGTGCCTGCAGAAGTAACCGGCACCGAGTACCGAGATAAAATCCAAGCCGCTTACCCTTTCCACCCAGAACTGCTCGACCTGCTCTATGAGCGCTGGGGCTCTTTCCCTACCTTTCAACGTACCCGCGGCGTGCTGCGCCTCCTTGCCCAGATCGTGGGCGATCTCTACGAGCTTAAAACGCCTGCCCCGCTTATCCACTCCTCCATGGTGAATCTAACAAGCCCAGCAATCAGGGGAGAATTTATTAGATACATCGGTACTGAGTACGACAGCGTCATCTCCGCCGACGTGCTTCATAAAGCTCCAGAGATCGATAAGGAGATGGGCAGTGAGTATGCCCGCTACGGCATCGCCAAAGCATTGGCCACCACCATCTTTCTCTACTCCTTTAGCGGCAGCGAGCGCAAAGGAATGACCCAACCGGAGTTGCGCGTGGCCTTGTTCTATCCGGGGTTTCCTCTCAATATTTTGGGCGATGCCCTCGATAAGCTAGAAGATAGGCTTTGGTACCTTCACGTTGAGAGACGCCACTACAGTTTCAAGAACCAACCCAATCTCAATCGCGTTATTCTCGAACGGCAGAGCGCCATTCGCGATGACGAGATACGAAACCTTCTGAAAGCAAAGCTACAGGAGTTGGCAACGCGCAATACCTCTCTAAGCTCTTATCTCTGGCCGGGTCAACCGTCCGACGTGCCCGATAACCGCGCGCTTAAGCTGGCCATTCTCTCTCCTGAATATCGTGAAGAGGGTTGCAGTGAGTCAAGCGCTGCAACCGCTTCCTTCAGCCAAACGTTGATCGATCGGGCCGGAACAGCCCCCCGTATCTATCGGAACACCCTTTTTCTGCTTGTAGTCGAAGCCGCTTCTTACCCACCCCTCGAACGTCAACTGCGGCTGGTGTTAGCCCTCCAAGACATTCAAGACAACGCCCAACTCTTACTAACAGATAGCAATAAAGCGGATTTAAAACGAAGGTTGCAACAAGCTCAAGACGATCTGCCTCACATTATCCTCACCGCCTATCGGTGCGTCGGGTGGCATGGCCCCTCCGGCCTTACTTGGAAAGATATGGGCATCCCGACCATAGGCCAAAATCGCCTCATCGAACGGGTACTTCAGTTCGTGAAACAGGAGTCGCGTGTTCTGTCGCATATCAGCCCCGGACTGATCTTAGATAAAGCCTTCAGCGATACGGATCAGGAGAAGAGCCTTGAAGACATCTATAGCATCTTCCTGAGGACGCCCGGGCTGCCCTGCTTGGAAAACGAGAGCGTTCTCGTTGAAGCGGTAAGGGAGGGTGTGAAAAGCGGCATATTTGGGCTGCGACAGGACGATCGGGTTTTCTTTAAAGAGGATATTCTCTCCGAAATCCCCATGCATGCCTACGTGCTAAAACCCGAGATCGCCCAGCAGCAGAAAGCGGAACAGACGCCCCCAACCGAGCAGGAGACTTTCACCTATCCCGAACTGCCTATGGGGTCTACCGCCGACATGCGCGTCGCCGCACCTCCACAATCCTCTACAACTACAACAGTCAGCACGAATACGACACGGCTCTACATTCAAGCCGACGTTCCGTGGGATCAGCTATCCCTTATTCTATCGGGGGTTATTAGGCCTCTGCGCCAGAATCAGGCCGATATTAAGCTTACCATAGAGATTCAAGCGACTTCACAGAACGGGTTCAGCCGCATGGATCTGGATAATAAGGTGCGCGAGACCCTCAGCCAGATTGGGGCCACCGTTCACCGATGGGAGGAGAGCTGAAAGGCCGGTTTTGGGATCGGCAAGGAGGGCTAGGCAGGCGAACGGCCGCTTTCCTGCGCACCGAATAGGACGAAAAGGCAGGGCTACAGCTTCACCTTCACCACATGCCCCTCGGCGGCGTTGGGGAAACGAAGATGGAGCAGGTGCAGTGTCGGCTCCCATGCCCAATCGCTCGCAGGCAGCGACTGACCGTCCACGACTATCTGCTTGGGGCGGTGCGGGAAGCGCACGCAAACGACTGCAGTAGTGCCCTCCGGCCCCTCCGCATAAAAGTGGAACAATCCCTCTCCCTCACCGATACCCAATATTTTGCAGGCCCCGGCAAGTACCCTCGGTGAGGGAGAGGCCGCCGGCCTTGCGTTGTGGCAGGCCTTGTGCCTGCCACCTAGGTCTTGTGCCTGTTCTACACTGCCTTGCCCCTCGCGCTCCACATCCAACAGCAGATGCCGACTGCCCGGCGTCAACACCACCCTGTTCACCAACGCCAGATGGGGGTCGAAAAGGTCGAGGAAATGCCCCTCCAGCACATGGGGCGGTTCCGGCAGCGACTCGTCTAGGCCCGCAGCCACCACATACGGCCCTCGCCGCAACACGACATAGTTCGTGGCACGATAGACAAGATGGGCGGCCTTGCAGGCACGCTCTAGCACCATCTGTAAACGCGCACTGCCGTCCGCCGAATGGGTAAGCGCCGCCGGGCTTTGGCGCCACCAGATCAACGCCCCCTTCCCTACCCGGCGAACAGGAGTGAGCTGCGGGTCTGCAAGCACCGAATCGGGCACTCCCCTGTAGGAGGCCCCAAGCCGGTCGAAAAGCGCCTCGCGCGGAGTGGCATAATGCAGCCCTCCCTCGTTCCACCAAAAGTGAATGGCGTTGTAAGGGTCGTCATCGTTGTCCACGAAGACCAGCACTCCCCCCGACCGAACCCACTTGGCCAGCGCCTCGTGCACATCGGGCGCGAGGGGTTTCATGCCCTCATAGGTCATAAACAGCACCCGATAAGGGCTGAGCGCCCCCTTGCGCCCACAGGTCTCTAACTGCACCGGAGCGGCCGGCATGCCGCGCTTCAACAGTGGCAAGGCCAAACCGAAGAAAGAGCCAAGATGGTCATCGGAGGAGACCGGCTCGCCGCGTTCAAACATCATGGTATCCGATACCATTACCCCAATGCCCTGCGTGCCGCAATCCCAATGCACATCGGACTGTTTCATGTCGTTCATCGCATTGATTACCATTAGCAACTCGGTGGCATAGGGCTGCGGTATCGGCACGCGCTCCTCCGGCTGCCCTGCCGGCCTCTGCTGGGCCGAAAGCAGAGGATATTTCCCGTGCCAAACGCGCTCAGGCCAGGGCATTACCTCATAGCGCCAAACCTGCGGCCACATCAGCGAGGCCGTCACGGTGGCCTCCCAGTTTTTCTGATAGTCATCCCACGAGTGGTTCGGGTCGTCCTCCACCGGGTCGTTCAAAAACCAAACGCGCCCCCCGCCGGCCCGCACCACGTTCATCATGGCGCCATACTCAAAAAACGCCGTCTCAAAAGTTCTCTCGCGCAGCACTCCATCGTAGTTGTTGGGCGTGCGTGCCGTCCCCGTCCACACCTGGGCAATGTAGCCGTCCGCCCCCACCAATCGAAGGCTGGATTCGGGGCTTACGATGCGCCAGTGCGCGTAGTTGATGAGGCTGTGCGTAGGCACATAGCACCTAATCTGCTTGCCGGTGCGCTTATTGTAGGCATGCACATAATCAAATATCTGTTTCAAGGCGCGACGATAAAGATAGTACTTCAACAAAGAAGCACGAAACTGAGCGTCAGGGCTGCTGTGTGGAGGCACCCAGGGGGTTTTGTAGTAGTCTTGCCACTCCCTCTTAAACCCTGCACTGTAGCCGGCACGAACCCAAAACTCCGGCTCCTCCAAAAAGATCGACTCGGCGCCGGCATCCAATGCGCGCTGCACCCCCAAACAGAGAAACTTACCGTAGTTTTTGCCGGGGCACATGTAGTACACATCGCCCCCATGAGAGATCACGTTTCCGTAGCGATCGGTCTGCGCCTCATCTACATGGTTAACGCCATCAAAACGGCCATAAAGGTAGTCCTGGTAGTTTCCCCAAGACACTCCCGTCATAACCCCCACGCGATAGCCCTGTGCCTTCCACTCTGCAATGCGGGCGCCGATGTCGGGGCCTACCCCGTAACAGAGAGCCAGGTCGGAACCCAACTGAAGCCCTGGGTCCCAATGCGCTCCCGTCTGGAAACAGGTGCGCTCCTCTTTCTGCAAAGGGTCTGCAGGGCGCGTTGCAGAGCCTGTCGGCATCTGCGCCATAAGTAAAACGATTCCGCCCAACATCAAACTTAGTGGAAGACCAGAGACCATCGGTTGAAAAACTCCTTAAAAATTCATTGAGAGGTTTCTCTATTTCCGAAGCAAGTAGAGGCGTTCTTTTAGTTTACCCTCCACGCAGCGCCCAACCTTCACCTCTCCCCCTACAGGGGAAGGGCACCTGGGGAGGGCGTCACAGCGGCCTGAAGCGCTTCCTTCACCGCCTATCTCTCTGGCCGCTGCGTTGCCGTCCGCGAGGACGGAAAGGATGGGATAGGGGGCGAGCGAGATAGACTTGCTTCTGGAGATTGGCTCTAGAACCGTGAGATTGTCAGTTCACCCCCTCCCCCTCAAAGCCAGCGGGCATTGAAACTCAAGATTTCTCGCCTTCGGCTCGGAATGACAGGCGTATCATCGGCTCTTCAAGCCCCTCACCCTAGCCCTC